>JAJDAS010000358.1 GCA_029261755.1 Nitrospinia bacterium | reverse complement strand
TGATTTATTTTCCGTCACTAAAGTCATCATTGCTCTTCCCAAACATTAGTTGCACGAATTTGAAACTGATAAATTCATTTTTTTGATTCCTTATCCTTTGCCGGGGCTCCTTCGTTGCGCCCCTCCTCTTGCTTTTCTTTTTTCTTCACCAAAAGACTTTTTCTATGTGCCTCTTTCCTGTTATGAAGTTTTCCAAAGTTTTTGTTCACCTCCGGCCCCCTAAGTTTATTTCTTAGTTTTACATCTCTAAAACTACGATAGCAATTACTGCGCCAAGGCTCTAAGCTGTTGAGTTTTAAAGACTTATTAGCATTTCTTGAAGAGTGCCTGCTTTTGCTTTTTTGAATTACGCCAAAATGGCATAGCATACTTGAATTGACATTAAATATATGCCAAAATGGCTGTGTGTTTTAAATTTAAATGAAAAGAGAGAAAATGTCGATTCAATTATTAGTGATTGCAAAGGAGGGCAGCGCCGACTGGGAGAAGGTGTGCGCATATATGAATAGGAGGTTATCCACTCAACTGGTTTATACCACCTCCGAGGCTTACCAAATTTTAAGGAAAGAACCTATAGGAATAGTGCTTGCCGAGTATGACCTGCCAAAAGTTAATGGCATAAAGCTTCTTAAAAAAATTAAGGCCATAAAGCCGTCAATAGAAGTGATCTTCTTATCGAAAAATATCACTCTTACCAAAGCCATTGAAGCCATGAAAGAAGGGGCCTATGATATTTATGAGTTTCCTATTAACCCCAAATTGATCATGACGGTGATAGGAAAGGCCATTGAAAAACAATCCCTCTATCTTGAAAAGGAGGAACTCCAACGAAAGGTTAAGCAGAAGTTTGACCCGGGGAAAATAATAGGTAGAAGCAAGACCCTCAACAGGGTTATTGAAGTAGTGAGCTCCGTTGCCCCTAAAAATGTAAATATCTTAATAAAGGGAGAAACCGGCACTGGAAAGGAACTGGTGGCGAGTGCCATTCACTACAATAGTCCTAGGGCGGGGAAATCCTTCGTTAAAGTGAACTGTGGGGCTTTTAGCGAAGGAGTTTTAGAGTCGGAACTTTTTGGTCATGAAAAGGGGGCTTTTACCGGAGCGATTACCGCAAGGGTTGGCAGGTTTGAGATGGCCGATGGGGGAACCCTTTTTCTTGATGAAATTGGTGATATCTCTTTAAGCACTCAGATCAAGCTCTTGAGGGTCCTTCAAGAAAGAGAATTTGAAAGGGTTGGAGGCAATAAGACCTTGAAGGTGGATGTTAGGCTCATCGCCGCCACAAATAAAGACCTTAGCAAACTCATTGTGGAAGGGAAATTTCGGGAGGACCTTTTTTATCGTCTGAATGTGGTGCATATTGAAATTCCGCCTTTAAGGGAAAGAAAGGACGACATCCCCCTTCTGGTCACTACCTTTATCAACAAACTTAATGAAGAAAAGGGGTATAAGATCAAAGGGATTTCCAAAGAGGCCATGCGGATTCTCATGAATTACCGATGGCCCGGTAATGTCCGGGAACTGGAAAATGCCATAGAGTCCGCAATGGCTTTAACCGATAAAGAGATAATTCAATCCACGTACCTGCCGGCTTTTTTGCTCATGCCATCTTCTCAAGAGGTGGACTTTTACCAAATCCCAAAAAACTTAACTCTACCGGAAATGGAGATAGAGATCATAAAGCTCACCCTGGAAAGAACGGGAGGGAACAAGTCCAAAGCGGCAAAGCAGCTTGGCATCGGACTGCGAACTTTGCAAAGGAAGGTTTAGGAATTTTAAAACTGAACGCAGTGTCCAAAAATACTTTAAAAGGCTTTTAAATGTGAAAAATCTTCATTCCATATTTTTAATATTCTGTCTTCATTTTTTTCTACCCCAATATCCGGCATTGGCTCAGAATCAGCCTCTCTTGGTGAAGAAGGTTCAATCCTTCCTTAAAGATGTCGAAGCCAGGCCGGATTTGGAGGAAGCCACAAAAGCCAAGGTTGTGGAACTATACCAGAACACGCTCACCAATCTCCGCCTGGCAGAGGAATGGGAGGTGAAAGCAAAGGAGATTGAACGGGCAAACCAGAGGGCTCCTTCCAACCTGAAAAAAATTCAAGCCCAATTGTCCAAGCCACAAAAAGAGCCAAAGCTTAAAGTCCCTCCAAAAGCTTCTTTATCTCAACTGGAGCAACTCCTTAATCAAGCAGAAACCCAACTGAAAACCGCACGAGACAAGGTGGAAGAACTTGATAAAGAGCGCAAACGGCGGGCTGAACGAAGGGGTACGCTCCCCGGTTCCATCGCCCACCTCCAAAAAAAGTTAGATGCGCTCTCTAAAAAGATCGGCGCACCTTCCCCTAAAGATGAAACACCTGAATTAACCAGGGCGAAGCAAAGCTATCTTCCATCTCAAAAAATGGCCTTGGAAAGAGAGTTGGAGTTTTATGACAATGAGTTGGCAAGCTATGAAGTAGGGACAAAACTCTTGACCGCCAGCCGTGACCTTGCTTCTCGTGAATTGTCTCAAGCGGAAGCCCTGGCACATTTGTGGATGGAGGCTGTTAATGAACGGAGGCGAGTGGAGGCGGAAAAGGAAGCAAAAGAGGCGGAGGAGGTCAAAAAAGAGGCGGAAGAGGCCCACCCCTTGGTAGGAAAAGTTGCAAAAGAAAATGCTGTCTGGGCGGAACGGCGAGCAGGGGACCGGCTTGCGGATCGGATTGAGAAAACTGCAGAAAATTTTCAAAACATTGTTAAAACCCTCAATAAACTGAACTCCGACTACCAAAGTATCTCGTCGAAGGTGGAGGCAGCCGGGCTAACCCATTCCATGGGCCTTCTCCTGCGCAGACAGCTATCGAACCTCCCTGATTTGCGGACCCATCGGAAAGCCGCTTCCGCCAGGCAACGGGAGATCTCCGATGTGCAGGTTCAATTAATCGAGCTGACAGAGGAACGAACCAAACTAGCGGACATAGAGCTTTTAATTCGCGATATCATGCGTGAAATTGATCCAGCCACACCTGGATCGAAACGCGAAGCCATTGAATCGGCTATACGGGAACTATTGAAAACACGACGGGATTACAGTGATTCCTTGATCAATGACTATAACAGCTATTTTGTCAAGTTGGTGGACACGGACGCGGAGGAACGGAGACTCATAGAGGAAACCAAAAGGTTCTCCGAATATATCGGCCAGCGCGTTCTCTGGATACCAAGCTCCGCTTATCCCAGGTTTTCCGATTTTTCTAAAATGTGGGAAGCGGTTCGCTGGATGGGCCGAAGTGAAAACTGGAGCAGCACTTTTTCGGTAGTGTGGGCTTCCGTAAAAACCCATCCCCTTTTCATATTGATCACCCTACCCTTTTTCTTTGGGTATCGGCAAGCTAAACGCAAGGTTCGCGATAAGGTGAAAGAGATAGGCGAGGCAGCCACCCAAAATACTGCTTTTAGTTTTTTGCCCACCATCAACGCCTTGGCGTTTACCATAATGACGGCTCTTTTCTGGCCTTTGCTCATCTGGCTTACGGGTTTTCTAATAGAATCCTCGCCAATGGTTTCCGACTTTCCCAGGGCATTGGGTCTAGGGCTGAAATCGGTGGCGATAGCTTTTTTTCTTGGTGAGATGTTCCGTCAGATCAGTGTGGCCAAAGGGTTGGGCAGGGCGCATTTCGGCTGGCCGGTGGAAGGGTTAAAAGTTTTTCGTCGGGAATTAACCTGGTTGATGACCTTCGGGCTTCCCATTGTTTTTATTGTTTCCATGATGGAGTGGCATGGAGAGGCTTCCTGGCGGAATTCCCTGGGCCGGTTTGCCTTTATAGGCGGCCAAATCTTATTGATGTTCTTTGCCCGAAGGGTTTCCCACCCGGTATCGGGCGCTTTTGCAGATAAAATTTCTTTGGAGACCAAAAAGTGGGTCCTTCGGCTCTCCCATGGATGGTATATGCTTTCCATGGGAATACCTTTTGCCCTTGCTGTTTTATCCATAGCCGGCTATTACTATACAGCACTCCAACTGGTGAACAAGCTGCATTCCTCCCTGTGGCTCGTCCTGGGTTTGGTAATAGTAAACGCCATCGTTTTAAGGTGGCTTCTTGTTTCCAAAAGAATGCTGGCGCACCAAAAAGCCTTGGAACACCGAAAGATTCTTCAAGAGGAAAAGCAGGAAGCAGAGACCTCCAAAAAAGAAGGAGAAAAACCGCAGGAACCCGATATCGATATTTCGAGCATTGGAGATCAGGTTTTACGGTTGCTCCGAACCATCATTGCCTTGGCCCTTCTTTTTGGCCTTTGGCTTGTGTGGAAAGACGTGCTGCCCGCCTTAGGAATTCTCGACAATGTTGTGCTCTGGAACACCTCCGCCATGGGAACGGAAGTGGTCACCGGGGCTGAAGGGGCACCCACACTCCGCTCCGTGGAACATATTGTTCCCACTACGCTTGGTGATTTGCTGTTGTCGCTTTTTATCCTTATGGCCACCTTTGCGGCAAGCAAAAATATACCCGGACTTCTGGAGTTTACCATTCTTCGGTTGCTTTCCCTTCAACCTGGAGAACGCTACGCCATTAAAGCTGTCGTCCGATATGCCATTACCATCATTGGAATTCTGTTTGCTTTTGGAACCATAGGCGTTGGATGGTCCAAGGTCCAGTGGCTTGCAGCAGCAATCACCGTGGGATTGGGTTTTGGCCTTCAGGAGATATTCGCCAATTTTGTTTCCGGCATGATTCTCTTTTTTGAGCGACCTATCCGCGTGGATGATATCGTTACCGTGGGCGATGTGGAAGGAAAGGTCACACAGATCAATATCAGGGCCACCACCATCAGGGATTGGAATCGAAAAGAACTTGTGGTGCCAAACAAGGAATTTGTCACCGGGAAATTCATTAACTGGACCCTGGCGGACCCCATTAGCAGAATTGTAATACCTGTGGGAATTGCTTATGGATCGGATACGGCCTTGGCGCAAAAACTTTTGCTCCAAATTGCCGTGGAATGTCCGCATGTGCTGGATGACCCAAAGCCGAAATCGGTTTTCAAGGGTTTTGGCGACAGCGCGTTAATGATTGAGTTAAGAGCTTTTATTCCAAACCTGGATCACTGGGCGGATGCCATGAATGAACTCCACACCACCATTGACCAGGAATTCAAAAAGGCGGGGATAGAGATAGCCTTCCCGCAAATGGATGTGCATATTCGGTCCATTAAGGAAGCGCTTACAATTTCAGAAAGAAATAATAAGGACAATTCATTATGAAAAATAAATCAGGCCCTAAAAATTTACCGGAAGAATTTGCCGGTGAACCACAGCCTCAAGACGAAGCCAAACCCTTGTCCGAGCTTCATCCCGGCGAGGCTGCGGAGGTTTTGCAAAACCTGCCCGCTGCCGAACAAGCGGAAGCGCTCCTCAATCTTGAGCCCCCCAAAGCTGCGGATATTCTGGAAAGCCTTCCGGATGATAGGGCTGCTGCGGCCATTATGGATATGGCGCCGGAAGACGCCTCGGCCATCGTGCAGGAAATGCAGACCGACGAGCAGGTGGATCTCCTGCAGGATGTTTCCGAGGAACACGCGGAATCCATTCTGGAGCAAATAGATGAAAAAGACGCCCAGGTCGCGCGAAAGCTTCTTGAATATGCCGAAGATACGGCGGGGGGTCTCATGCAAAGAGAATACATCCCCATTTATAAAGAGAAAAACGCAAAAGAGGTCATTCTCCATTTACAAGTGGAGTCGGAAAAGTACAAAGACTATCCCGCCACCTACTTGTACGTGGTGGATGGAAAAGGAAGGCTAAACGGAGTGGTAAGCATGAGGAGCCTTCTCCTCAACAAACCCGGCGCAACGGTAAAGGAATTGACTAATACGGAATTTGTCTCCGTGCCGGCCTCCATGCCTGGACAGGAATTAGTGAAGGTGTTTCGAAAATACCACTACCTGGCCGTTCCGGTTTTAGATGAGGAAGGCGTATTGCTTGGCGTGGTAACGGAAGACGACGCCATGCGTTTTGCCGAGGAAGAGGCGGACGAGGAACTGCTTCGTTTCTCCGGTATCGTGAAAGGGGATGAGTTTCGTGATATGCCGTTTTTCCCCAGATCATGGAGAAGATTATCCTGGTTGAGCATCAACATCATTTTAAACTGCGTCGCGGCCAGCGTCATCGCTTATTACCAGGATACTTTGCAAGCTGTGATCGCTCTGGCCGTGTTTTTACCCATCATTTCGGATATGAGCGGATGTTCCGGCAACCAGGCCGTGGCCGTGAGCATCAGAGAGCTTTCATTGGACCGCATACGTCCCGGAAACTTTCTTTGGGTCCTTGGCAAGGAGGCGTCCATTGGCCTTTTGAACGGCCTGGCCCTTGGAACAATCATTGGATTGATTGCCTTTGCCTGGAAAGGCAGTGTTTTATTGGGAGCCATCGTGGGGGCCGCCCTCTGGATCAACACCATAGTGGCCGTTTCCATTGGCGGGATGACGCCTTTGTTGCTCCGCTCAATCAACCAGGACCCGGCCATCGCCTCCTCTCCCATTCTCACCACGTTAACCGATATGTGCGGGTTCTTTGTTCTGTTGACGTTGGCCACAAAATACGTTCACTTGCTGCCTCAATGAAAAATCGTATATGCGGTATCCTCAATAAGCCTATTTAAAACATTTAGATATTTGTGACCATCTGCCGGTATCTCTCCATGATTTGACTCATGATAGGTTCGAGTTCATCCGGCTGAATGACCAGCAGATCTCCTGTTTCCGCCTTTGAAAAAAGGCGATCCACAGCCTTGTCGGGATCCGAAGCGATTTCAATATTTTCCTCCTTGAACCCTTCTTGAATCAATCCCTTATGAACCAGCTCGGAGGTTTCTCCCATGGGCCTGTCGCGGGGATCAAAATCAGCCAGAACGATATAATCGTATACCGGGGCCAAGGCCTTTCCAAATTCAATAATTTGTTCATCGGTTCGACTGCCTGTTCCGTGGCACAAAGCAATCTTTCGTCCCTGCGAGAGCCGGGGCAATAACCCGGCCAAGGCGCGAGCCGCCTCCGGGTTGTGGCAATAATCCACAAGCACCTTGTATTTTTGGAAATCGAATAAATTCATTCGTCCGGGGTTTTGGTTCGCCGAAGGATAAAATGTCATCACTCCATTTCGAATTTGATCCAGGGGCAGATTCAAGCCATGCAGAGCCCCAATGGCGGCGAGAGCATTGGAGATGTTAAAATCAACAAGTCCTCCAAATGTAATGGGGATTTCTTCAAGCGCGCAGACAATGATATCCAATTCGCCAGTTCTAATGATGACATTTCGTTTGTCCACCGTGACAACGGCTCCCCCTTCTTTTACATGTTCTTTAAGCTTTTGGTTATTGGGATCTAAAGAAAATAAAATAATATTTCCCCGAGCGCGATCCAAAACGCTCATAGTCACACTGTCATCCGCGTTTAAAACCGAAGCTCCGGATTTTTTGACCACTTCTATTACCGTGGACTTTAGCAAACTTAGATCTTCCCGGGTTTCGATCCAGTCCGTCCCCATATGGTCGCTTCCAATATTCAGCAGAACACCCACATCAACTTCTTTAACGCCTAAACCCCGTCTTGCGATTCCCCCTCGGGCCACTTCCAATACGATGTGGTCCACGGTTGGCTCTCTAAGAACAATCTCGGCTCCCTCGGGCCCGCTGTAGTCTCCGGTCAGGATAGATATCCCATCAATTAAAATGCCGGTGGTGCAGGCCAGACCTACGCTTTTCCCCGAATACTTTAACGCATGGCTGATTAATTTACAGGTGGTGGTTTTGCCATTTGTTCCGGTTACGGCCAAAACGGGAGTTTGAGCGTACCCCTCCGGGAAAAGCATATCCACTATCGGTTTTGCAACATTACGGGGTCGGCCGTTTGTAGGCTCTAAGTGCATACGGAATCCAGGCGCGGCATTTATCTCAACCACTTTAATTCCGGCTTGATCCAGGGGAAGCGATATGTCTGTTGCCAAGGCGTCTACTCCCGCGCAATCTAGTCCGATAATCCGGGCAGCTCGTTCAGCCATTAGACGGATTTCGGGGTTTACTTCATCGGTAACGTCGGTAGCGGTACCCCCTTGACTAAGATTTCCGGTGGTCTTCAGGTACACCTTTTCTCCCTCCTTTGGAGAGTATTGCTGAGATAGTCCTCTCAAGGATAAGAGTCTTTCAGTCATGTCATCAATATCGATCTGGGTTAGAACTTTTTCATGTCCAAAACCTCTACGAGGATCTGCATTGATTTCTTGAATGAGATCTTTGATGGTGGATTTTCCATTTCCGATAATATGCGCGGGTTCCCGATTGGCCGCCGCGACAAACTTTCCATCTATTACTAAAAAGCGAAAATCACCACCATGAACATACTCTTCAACAATAATATCGGAACAGTAGGTTTTAGCCGCTATAAAAGCCTTTTTTAATTGATCCAAATCGGTAATTTTAATAGTGGATCCCTTTCCATGATTCCCCACATCCGGTTTAACAACAACAGCGGCTCCGATATCATGGAAAACGGCTATGGCCTCTTCTTCAGTTGAAACCATTTGACCGTACGGAACCGGAATGCCCGCTTTTTTTAAGTGCTCCTTTACTTTTGTTTTTTCATCGGCAGCTTCTACGGCAATGGCTGAAGTTTGACTGGTTATGGAAGCTTGAATCCGTTTTTGATGGGCGCCATACCCTAATTGAATATAACTATTGTCATTTAGCCGAATAAAAGGGATGCCTCTCGATTTGGCTTCTTTAACAATACTCCAGGTGGTTGGTCCCAGCATATCATCTTCGCGCAGGATTTTAAGATCGGAAACAACCTGCCCCATATCGAAACTCTTTTCTTCAACTACGGCTTCGAATAGCGATACGGCTTCTCTCGCCGCTTTTAATCCGGCGGATTCCACGAGATATCGGCAAACCACGATGTAAACTCCCTTTTGGGATGTGTCCAATGTTTTCCCGTAGGTAACTTCCATTCCCGCTAAGCATTGAAGCTCAATGGCGATATGCTCAATAATATGGCCGGCCCACGTTCCATTTTGAAGCCTTTGGATAAAGCCGCCGGGTTTGCCGATGGAGCATTCGTGTTCCCGAAGGGTTGGGATAAGTGACACCAGGCGATCCGAAAAACCTTCGATTTTATCCGAAGGCCGACCTTCGTACTCCTTGATATCCAGGACCATGAATATGGCTGAATGCAGAGTATGCCGATTGGGGCCGCGCAATGCTCTTAATTCTTTTACCGGGCTATCTACTTAACTCAACCAGGTACAACATGTAGTGCTTCCAGCTTAATAGCTCCCATGTAGATTTCATTAAGTTTTTATTACATTTTTGCATTCTCAATAGGGTTTCCTTGAAAAAAGCCAACCAGATCC
>JAJDAS010000357.1 GCA_029261755.1 Nitrospinia bacterium | reverse complement strand
CTTCCTGGTTGGAGGCGCCTTCATTTCCGTTGGGTTGTTGATCTCTTCCTTAACGGAAAATCAGATCATAGCGGGCGCATGCACCTTTGGAGTCCTCCTGCTCTTTTGGCTCTTGGGCGCCTCGGAAAAATTGGTGAGCCCGGAATTGGGAGCCGTTTTGAAGCACTTATCACTACTGGAACATTTCGAGCAGTTTGCTAAGGGTGTTATTGATACAAGAGACGTGATCTACTACCTGAACTTTACCTTCTTTTCCCTTTTTCTTACCTTGCGTTCGCTGGATTCCCAGAAATGGCGCGGGTAAAGAAAAGTAAAGATGGCTGGAAAATATTTGAAATTTTTTTGAATTACACACCCCGGCCAAAAAACGGCCACCCCTCTCAAGAGGGGAATTAAATCTTAAGTCCCCTCTTGAGAGGGGATTTAGGGGTGTGTGATTTTCGTGGTATAACTTAGTTGAACAGATACTATGCCTGAACAGAAAACAAAACAAACCTCAATAAAACGCCAGTTCAAATTCGGAGCCAATGCGGCTCTATACACCCTTTTCGTCCTGGGTATCTTGGTGTTTATAGAATTGATCTCCGCCCAGCGCCATTACAGGGTGGATACTACCAAGACCGGACGTTATACCCTCTCTCCCCAAACCAAGAAGCTCCTTATCTCTCTGAACAAAGAAATCAAGGTCACCTCTTTCTTCGGTGAAATGCAGGCGGAGGAGAAGGAGGCATTTAAAGAGTTAATGAGGCAGTATGTTGATCAATCCGAGAAGGTCCGGTACGAGAACGTCGATCCCGACAGAAGCCCAGGCATGGCCAAACGTTATAAGGTCACCACATACGGCACCATTGTTTTGGAAGCGGATGAATCCGAGCAACGCATTTCCGAAGGGTCCGAGGAAAAGCTCACCAATGCCATCATCAAAATTACCAGGGATGGAAAGAAAAAGGTTTTATTCTTATCCGGCCATGGGGAAAGAGAGATGAACGCCATGAAAGAGGACGGTTACCAGCAGGCAAAGGAGGCCGTGGAACAGGCAAACTACGAAACCGGGGAATTGACCTTGTTGCCGAATATCAATGCTCTTGAGGGAACGGATGTCCTGGTGATTGCTGGTCCTCAAAAAGACCTCCAGGAAAACGAGGTACAAGTGCTTCGGAATTACCTGAAAGGAGGGGGAAAAGTTTTTTTGATGCTGGACCCATTTGCAGCGTCCGGATTGGACTCCATGGTCATGGACTTCGGAATAAAACTGGAGAAAGATGTCATCATTGACCAGATCAGCCAGTTTTTTGGAGCCGATCTCACCATGCCCATTGTTTCCAAATACCAGTCTCATCCCATAACGAAAGACTTCAATCTATCCACCTTCTTCCCACTGGCCCGCTCCGTCATCCCTGTGAAGGGGAGCCCGGAAGGAATGAAAGTGGAGGAACTTCTGAGCACCAGCCCGGAAAGTTGGGCCGAGACCGATAAGGCCATGCTGGACGAAGGCCAGACCGCCTTTGATCCCACGCAAGATAAAAAAGGTCCGGTCTCCATCGGCGCGGCTGTAACCATAACGCTTCCTAAAAAGGAAGAAGAGAAAGAGAATGAAGCAAAGCCCAAGACCGGAAGGTTGGTGGTTATAGGCGATTCCGATTTCGCGGCCAACTCCCGCATCAATCTGGTGGGGAACAGAGACTTCTTTCTGAACGCCTTAAGTTGGTTAGCGGAGGATGCCGATCTTATCTCCATCAGGCCCAAGGAATCGGGCAGCGCTATTCCAACTCCACTCACCCAGAGCCAACAGCAAATGGTATTCTTTCTCCCTGTGGTGGTACTGCCCTTATTTGTAATAGTAATGGGAATCACGGTTTATAAGCGAAGAAAGAGGATGAAGTAGTGGAGTTCTTGAATTGAAGAACGAACTTTGTTTGCATCTATTCAACGTATTTTAATAATAAAACTAATTCAATTTTACCCCGAAGGGGTTATATACCACAGCCCAGCGGTTAAGGCATGTGTTTTTCACATGCCGCAACCCTGGGTTAAAAAACAACAGAATTTCAACCCTGAAAGGGTTGCACAAATGTCGGAATGGCTGCGGGCATTTTTTTTGTGCAACCCTTTCAGGGTTGAAAAAAAATGATGTATGGGACCCAGGGTTGCAATACTCAAAAGGCGGAGTATTGAAACCCTGGGCTATGGAATTTTGCCCTTACAGGGCAGCTATTGATTATTTAATTTTATATGATTTTTGCTTCTTTCTTTATTCGCGTTCATTCGCGGTTTAGTTCCTAATTTCAACCATGAAAATATTCAAAACAATATTTATCGGTTCCCTGCTGGTGGTAATGTTTTTCTATTATTACCACTACGAACTTAAACGTATCAATGATATCAAGGTCCAAGCTGAAGAATCGAAAAAAATCTTTTCCGGTTTTAAAAAGGAAAACGTTCAAAAGCTTAGTCTCCATGGAGATAAAGAGGAACTGCTGCTAAAAAAAGAAGGGGGAACCTGGCTGTTAAAAGCACCCGTGGAGGCCAGAGCCGACCAGGAGGCCGTTGCTTCCCTGGTGGAGGACCTGGTTGGCTTGAAAAGGGAAGGCATGACTGTGAAGAATCCGAAAAGTTACCGGGAATTTGGATTGGACACTCCCAAATTGAAAATTAATTTCGCGACTCCCAAGGGGGAGGAATCCCTTTGGATCGGAGACCACAATCCATCGAATACCCTGGTTTATGGTAGGAAAGCCTCGGAGCCGAGACTTTTTGCCTTTCCCACTCACTTGGAAGACAGCCTGGTAAAAAACTCCTTTAATCTCCGAGATAAAACCATTCTGCCAATCCAACGAAATAAGCTCAAACGCATATCTATTTCCCGTGGGGAGGTGAGCTTAGATCTGTCTAACTCCAAAGAAAAAGGTTGGGAAGTCTCCAGTCCCTATCAATGGCGTGCGGATAAGGGCAAGGTGGAAGGAATTATCAAGGCCGTTGTGGACTCCAAGGTCAAAGCCTTTGTGGACGAGAAACTGGAAAACCTTGAAGAATATGGGTTGGAAAGTCCTCTTGCAGAGCTAACTTTCTTTTCCGGCGAGGAAGGTGAGTCCGGCGAGACCCTCCTAATCGGCAAAGAGGAGAAGGATACTGACAGAGTTTATGCAAAGAGTAAAAATTCCGCCAATGTTTTTTCCATTGACAGCGAGCTTCTCAAAAGCATACCGATAACCGTGGAGGAGTTCCGGGATAAAAAACTGTTTGCCGTGCAGAACGAGGATCGGGTTCTGAAAATGCGGTTTTCCGGTAAAGAAAACCTGCTTGTGGAAAAAAATGAAAAGGGCGGCTGGGAACTACTGGAGCCAAAGAAGTTAAAGGCAGACCTTTTTGAGACTAATTTCTGGGCGGGAAATGTGGCGAACATACAGGTCAAGGAATTTCTGGACGATACCTCCAAAGATTCTCCAGAGTATGGTTTGGCTACCCCAATAATCTCCATTGAGTTTTGGGAAAAAGATGTGAAGCAATCCCAAACCATTCTAATAGGCAAGGAGGTTTCCGGCTCAAAGGATCGCTACATTGCCCTTGCTGCTTCTCCGGGCGCATATACCATCAGCGAGGAGACGTTTAAGAATATACAAGTTTCACTAATGAAGTTGCGGGACAAAAGACTAACCTCTTTTGATGCGGAGGCCATGGAGAGTATAGAAATTCAGAAGGGAAAGCAAAACGTAAGGCTGGAAAAATCCGGTGAAGATTGGACCGTCAACCCCTCCGGTAAGAAACTGGAAGGAAATAAAGTTAGAAATTTTTTATGGGATGTGACGGATCTGGCCTTTCAGGATACCGTTACCGAAGGGGAAACGGATAAAGCCAAACTTGCCCTGGGTCGTCCAGCCCTTTCCGTTAAGCTTTTCAAAGCTAAAAAAGAAAAGGTGTCGGATATCCTGTTCAGCCATGAAATTAAGAACAAGGAAAATGAGAAGGAAGAGTCTTCAGACCCTCTTTACTATGCCAAGACTAAAAATCAGAGCGAGATATTAAAAGTACAGACCGCTTTTGTGGAAGAAATGGATGAAACACTAAAAAAGTGGGGACTTACTCAGTACTAATTTTAAAAGATTTTATTCACAAAGAGTAAAAGAGTCAAAGAGGAAAACCGAAGAGGAAAACACAAATTTAAAATAATATTCCTTTTTTTTTCTTTAACTCTTTAACTCTTTGTGAAAATTTGTTTGCTTTTGATTTTAACCGAGAAAGGCTTATGAAAGAAAAAGATCTTCAAAACGAAAAAAAACAATCTGAAGTAGAAGGAAAAGGTTTAGCCCAGGATCCATCTGAGGAAGAGAAATCTGATTCGGATGAACCAAAGGTAATCGTCAAAGATAGGCGTTTTTGGGTGGACAAGGACGTAGTTCCCACCGATGCAAAAAAGCTGGAAGAGAGACTCCCCACATTCCTGGAGAGGATGAAAACGCAGTTAGGCCAAAAAGATAAGAAATTGCAAGAAGTTGTAGGTTCTCTTAAAGAAGAGCAGGAAAATTTTAAGAAGAGAGTAGAGCGCGACATCGACACCCAAGTGGCCATGGCGAAAATGAAACTGGTCTCCAGTCTACTTCCGGCACTGGACAACCTTGGGAGGTCTATTGTTGCTGCGGAAAGCGCCCACAGTTTTGATTCTCTGATGGAGGGGATTAAGTTGGTCAATGCCCAGTTCAAAGATTGTTTGAAGGATTGTGGAGTGGAGGAGATCGATTCTGCCGATAGACCCTTCAATCCGAAAACGGATGAAGCGGTTCAGATGGTTCCTGTGGAAGACAAAGAAAAAGATAACGTCATTCTAGCCTGTCTCGAATCCGGGTACAGGTTAGGGGATAAAATAATAAAACCTGCCAAGGTAACAGTGGGAAAGGCTGCTTAAAATGACAAAAAGAGATTATTACGAAATACTCGGTGTAAGAAAAGACGTTAATGAATCGGAATTGAAAAAAGCCTACCGAGGCCAGGCTATCAAATTTCACCCTGATAAGAACCCAGACAATAAAGAGGCAGAGGAAAAGTTCAAAGAGGCATCCGAGGCTTACGAGGTATTGAAGGATCCGAAAAAGAGACAGATGTACGACCAGTTCGGCCATGACGGACTGAAAGGGTCCGGCTTCCAGGGATTTTCCGGATTCGATGATATCTTCTCCTCCTTTGGGGATATCTTCGGAGATTTCTTCGGTTTCGAGGGCGGCGGTGGAAGAGGCAGGGGAAGAGGCGGACCGCAGCGTGGCGATTCTCTGCGCTATGATCTTCAGATCTCCTTTATGGATGCCGTCCAGGGAATAGAGACGAACATTGAATTTGAAAAATACGTGAGCTGTGGACAGTGCAGCGGTTCCGGGGCCAAAAAGGGAACATCGGCGGCTACCTGTCCCGATTGCCGGGGAAGCGGCCAGGTTGTCCGTTCTCAAGGATTCTTCAGCATACAAACCACCTGCGGACGCTGCCATGGAAAAGGGAGCGTCATCAAGGAAAAGTGCAAGGAATGCTACGGGCATGGAAAGATCGCCGAGAAAAGAAAAGTCAGCGTAAAAGTCCCTGCCGGAGTGGATACCGGCTCTAAGCTCCGATTGACCGGAGAAGGGGGAGAAGGCGTGAAGGGCGGCCCTGCCGGTGATCTCTATGTGATCATCCACGTTAAGCCCCACAATATTTTCAAAAGAAACGGCAACGATGTATACTCCGATGTGGACGTATCCTTTGCCCAGGCGGCCCTGGGGGCCGAGATCGAAATCCCAAGCCTTGACGGGACCGGTAAACTGCATGTTCCTCCCGGAACCCAAACTCATGACGTTTTCAAGATGGAAGGAGCTGGGATTTCCCATCTTCGTGGCTACGGAAGAGGAGATCAGATCATTCAAGTCATCGTCCGAACGCCCCAAAAAATTTCTGACAGGGAGAGAGAACTTTTGCAGGAATTGGCCGATATCCGAGGCGAGAAGGTCCAGAAAAAGAACGCCGGATTCTTTCAAAAGCAATGGAAAAAAATGACCTCATGAGCGTGAAACGCGAAGCGCTCCTTTTCTTTTATGAAGAGTAGCAACTGTGTTTAAGGCTCTTCAGAAAACTGAAAAGATTGAACATCGAGCATCGAAGAAAGTAGGTTTTATTTTAAAGATGTTGGAGCATCTTGGTGAGTTCTGTTCCATGTTGGGGCGGGGGGCTTGGCAACCAATAGAATGCCGATAGAACTAATCAAACCAGTCCCTTCCTTCTTCGATGTTCGATGTTGGACGTTCGATGTTCGACGTTAAGGGTTTTTTTTTGGCCAGCCGCAGGCGTTAAGTTCAATAAAAATTTATTTTTTGCCCTGTGCTCGTCACTTGTCACTCGTTACTCGTCACTGGTTTTAAACGCCCATGCCTTCCCCAAAAGCACTCCAATTACTATGCTTCCTTTTCCTTCTCTTTCATCCTACCCTTGCACAACAAAGCTTTTCTCTTGAGGCGGAATCAGAAGTGATACGTCTACCCAATGGATTCCAGGCCGTCATCATCGAAAACCGCAACGCGCCGGTGATTGCCTCCGTGGTTATGGTTGGAGTTGGTTCCACCAGCGAGACCCATTCCACCAGCGGAATATCCCACATGCTGGAACATCTCCTCTTCAACGGCACCAAAAAGAGGTCCCAAAAGGAGTTGTACCAGGAGCAGGACTTCTACGGCATCTATAACAACGCCCACACCAGCCAGGACTATACCAACTACATGGTCCTTTCCCACAAGGACCACTTTGACCGCGACCTGGATATTCAGTCCGACATGCTTTTCAACTCCACCATCCCACCCGAAAAATTTGAAAAGGAGAAGGGGATCATCCTCAACGAAATGGCCATGTCCATGATGAGGGATGAGTATTTGGCGGAAGAGCTTTTCAACCGCAAACTCTTTGCCGGGACGCCCTTCAACCTGCCGGTTCTCGGACTGTCGGAAACCATCCAAGAGATGAAACGGAAGACCGTCTTGGATTTTTACCAAAAATATTATCGGCCTAACAACATGACCGCCATCAT
>JAJDAS010000356.1 GCA_029261755.1 Nitrospinia bacterium | reverse complement strand
AAAACGAAATGAATCGGACCAATCCAGTGAATAAACAAAAGTGTTGAAAGATAAACAAAGGACAAGTGAAAAAATAAAAAGCGTGGAGATTAGTTTTTTGCCCCTTTCGAGGAGGCAAACCGCCAAAACACCGCACAAAATAGAGGCCGCTATTGACGACATATAAGCATAGCGGTCAGCCATATTAATGGTAGTCTCAAAAAATCCAATATAAGGAGCTAACCACAAAAACCACCAGATTATTAAAAAAGAAATCCACCTGCGTCCTTTTACGAATGAAACAACTGCAAAGAAAAGAAAAAATAACAATGCTGAAAAGGTGGTCCAATAGAGGAGCAAGGAATTTCCCCCGGACTCCGCTTCCATTAAGGGATTCAAATGAATGGGAACGACCCATTTCCAAATATATAGGAAGTAGACAACCATCATTTCCGGAACAGTTTGGAATGAAGCTGGTTGAATGGGATGCCCCCCATCTTGTCCGCGAAAAAATACGAGCAATAAAAGGAGGCCGGCAATGCATAAGAAAATGAAACGGTCGATATAAACTACTGCCCTTTTAAGGAAAGGCTGGTTTGGTAAATGGACTTTGGGTGGGTTGAGGTGAAAAAAAAAGTCCATAAAAAAAAGTATGGGTATAAGAATAACTGTATTCCATTTGGAAAGGAGGCCTATAGAAAACGTAATGTAAGACAATATAAGATGTTGCTTTTTGCCGGTGTCTCTCCACCTTAGATATAAATAAAATGTCAGGAGACAAAAAAAACCGCTCAATGTCTCTTTTGTTCCGGCAATCCAGACCACTGGTTCTACTTTCTGGGGATGGATATAAAAAAATATGGCTGCCCAATAAGCAATCTCGCTTTTTGAAAATTGTTTGACAATAAAAAAAAGCAAAATTGTTGTGAGAAGGTGAAGCGTTAAGCTAAAAATATGAAAATAAAAGGGATCGTTCCCAAATAGCCGGAGAATAGTTAAATTAGCAAAGTCCCTGACAGGCCAGTATGGCTTTCCGGCATAGTAATCACTGAGAGGGGAAAGATTCGCAAAAAAACTGGTGAAATCGAGTCGCTGAAACTGGGAATTTAAAAGTATTAAATGGTGGTCATCCCAAAAAAGAAATTCTCCAAAAAGACCGGGTATAAAGACAAAAAAGGAAAGAAGGAGGGGGAGCAGATAAAGAAATAGGTTCGGAAAAGCGGTGATTTTTTTTAAACTTTCCACTGTATAATGCTACCTTTCAGGCTTTTTTTGTTTTTACAATTGAACGGGTGAACATACATTTTACTTTTTTGCATCCATTGAAGCTATTTATTTTCTTCTTGGCCATATCTCTTTATCTTATATGGTAAAATTGTAAAAACATGTAAATTCTAACATTACGTAAACTAAACACTAAGGCTGGTACTTTGAGAGTTGTTTTAATATATCCACCCTGGCTGGAAACTTACGATAAATTTAAACCGGCGGCTTCCGTGGGTTGTGTGGGAGTGCCCCTCGGTCTGGCTTACCTGGGCGCCGAATTGCGCCAAAACGGGATTGAAGTTCGGCTGATAGACTTTGAAGCTCAAAAACTCTCCGTTGAAACCGCCCTGGATGAAATAAAAAGCTTCAAGCCTGACTTCATCGGTATTTCCGCCACCACGCCCATCTTTCATATTGCCAGCAACCTGGCAAGGGAAATAAAAAGTATCCTGCCGGAAATCCCCATCGCCATTGGGGGAGTCCACCTCACTATTCTAAAACTCGAAGCATTTGATCAGACGAGTTGTTTTGATTTCGGCATCATTGGAGAGGGGGAAAAGTCTTTTCCACGGTTAGTGCAGGAATATGAGGGGCAAAGGCGTTTTGAAACCACCCCGGGGCTTATCTTTAGAGAGGACGAGAACTGGACGCTTAGCAAACCGGCGGAACTGATTCAGGATCTGGATTCCATACCCTTCCCGGACAGATCTTTACTCGACCCCAATAATTATCTCCATAGCGTCAAGGGGAAGGGATTTGTACCCTATACCGACATTTTTACCGGAAGGGGCTGCCCTTTTCAATGCAATTTCTGCTCTCAGCATACCATCCATGGAAGGCAGGTAAGATATAGAAGCGTGCAGAATACTGTTGATGAAATTCAGGATATCGTGGAAAACCACAATATCAAACATATTATTTTTATGGATGAAACTCTTACCTTAAAAAAAGAAAGGTTGAAGGAGATTTGTAAGGATATCATAAAAAGGAACCTGAACTTGTCTTGGGAAGGCTGGACCCATGTGGCAACCGTGGACAAGGAAATCCTGGAGGCCATGCGAGAGGCAGGCATGTGCCGGATCTCCTTTGGCATTGAAAGTGGCAATCAAGATATTTTGAACAAAATCAAGAAAGGTAGCACACTCAACCAGATAACCCAAGCCTATACATGGGCAAAACAATTGGGGTTCGAGACCAGG
Organism: Nitrospinia bacterium; assembly: GCA_029261755.1. Lineage (GTDB taxonomy): Bacteria > Nitrospinota > Nitrospinia > JACRGO01 > JACRGO01 > JACRGO01. The sequence continues at coordinate 13,847 of JAJDAS010000356.1, read as the reverse complement.
GGCTCCGCCATCATTGGGCATCCCTTTGAAACAAAAAAAACAGCCATGGATACCATTAATTTCTGTGCCGAACTCAAAGGCTGTGATCAGGTATTCCTGAATATCGCCACCCCGTACCCCGGAACAGAATTGTATGACTGTGCCATTTCCGGCAAGGGAGGAATCGAACTCCTGACCCATGATTTCTCAAAATTCAAACGTTACGGTGAACCCGTTATAAGAGTCAACGACCTGGAAAAGAATGACCTGATCAAGCTACAACGTTACGGTTTATGGAAGTTTTATTTAAAACCACATCGCATACTCTATAATATTTTTCAAAGAGGGAATTTCCTCGCCGGCATAAAAAATGCTATCTCCTTTCTTCGCAGCAATATTTAGAGGCTATGGACTCATGAAGGTTATCGTATTAAATCCTCCTAGCAAAACTAATAAAAACGTCATGCGAGATGTAATATACGGGTGTTGGTGCAGAGGGCGGCGTATCGGTGGGTTGAAGCTACCACCCATCGGACAGTTACTCATCGCCACACTCCTGAGAGAGGAGACCGGTTTTGAAACGGACTTTTTAGACGCGGGGCTGGAAGGCCGGGGTTACGATGAAACCATTAGGCATTGCGCACAATACGATGTCATCATCATTTCCACCTCCACCCATACGTTTTTGCAGGATACCGCCGTACTTGAGGATATCAAAAAGATCAATGAACAATGTATTACCATCGTCCATGGCCCAAGGCCATCCTTCCTTACGGAGTCCGTGCTCGATTCTAAAGAGATCGATATGGCCGTGAAAATGGAACCGGAATATATTTTGCGGGACGTTTGCAGGTTTTTAGCAGCAGGTACGGATGCATGGAAAGAGGTAAAAGGTATCGGCTTCAGGAACGGAGATTCAAAGGTAATCAATGATCCTCATCCCATGATCCAAAATCTGGATGAAATCCCATTTCCCGACAGGACCCTTCTCCCGGACAACGTGGACTATTTTAATCCAGTGGCAAAAAGAAATCCCATGACCACCATATTGACCTCCAGGGGATGCCCAGCGAAATGCACATTTTGTCTCTCCCCTTACTTTTTTGGAAATAAGGTCCGATGTCGGTCTGCGGAGAATGTTTTGGAAGAGTTGGAATTGATTTCCCGCCAGGGTTACAAGGAAGTATTTTTTCGGGATGAAACATTTACTGCCTTCAAAAAAAGAAATATGGTCATTTGCGAGGAAATGCTAAAAAGGAAAATCGACCTAACCTGGGTTTGCAACGCCAGGGTGGATTTAATAGACAAGGAAATGATGGCCTTGATGAAAAAAGCCGGCTGTCACTACATTAAGTTTGGAATAGAGTCAGGCTCCCAGAGAATTCTTGACACGATTCAAAAAGGGTACGTTATGGAGGATGCTCATAAGGCGTTTGAAAACGCCGCAAGGGCCGGACTTAAGACCCATGCGCATTTCATGATCGGCCATCCCGGGGAAACCGTGGAGGATGTTAAGCTAAGTCTTAAACTCATGATTAAACTGAAACCCACCACCATCTCATGCGGCATTATGATGCTCTATCCAGGTACGCCTCAATTCAAACTGCTTTCAAGTAATTTTTCCGAAGCATTCGACCCCAGCCATTCCGACTTCGAAAAAGATGATTCCGCCTATCTTGCTTCCCTGAACTCGGAACTCTCCAAGGAACAGATTGAATTTTTTGTAAAAAAGGCATATAGACAATTTTACCTAAGGCCGGACTATTTAATAAAAAGGCTGTTGAGTATTGGGTCCATGGACGAGTTAAAACAGTTGATCCTGGCCGGTACGCAAATTTTTGAATATTCATTTTTCGGTGAGAAAACTTCCACGGGGAGCAAGAGTTAGGATGCATCGCACAATTCTAAATATTGGTTTTTATCTTTGCTTGGTGGCGGTTCCTGTATCGACTCTCCATAGTTACATCAATCCATTTATTTTTTCTTTTCTTGCGGTGGGCATATATTTTATCCTCAATCCTTTAGCTTATCCATTTGAAGGACAGGAAAATGAGTCCGCTTTATTTTTGCCGGACTCTCCAAATCCGAAAACGGATTTTCTATTCGCCATGGAATTGGCCGGACCCAAAAAATCTTTTTTTGATTCCGATTGGGACGCCTCCTGGCTCACTTTCCTGGAACACCGTATCCCGCACTTCCACACAGGTGGACGCGCTGACCTCGAATCTCTGGAAGACAGCTCTTACCGGACCATTATGGTGGCGGGTAAGGGATGGGGTGAATTTCCTCGTGAGTTACACGAAAAACTCGAAAGGTTTGTCGCCAGAGGAGGAAAGCTAATTCTATCTCGACCCTATGCCGGGTTGGGAAATTTCTACCAGGGATGTACCGTTCCCTACATCCGCGATTTTTCTGAACTGTACAATTCCATTTGCGAAAACCAAGATGCCTTGGGGCTGTTCTCCAATAAAAATGTTTATACCATCGGTTTTGATTATGGGCTCCTATCCATGGTGCTCCGCCAGGGGATGCCCCAAAATAGTTTTTTCGTTCGCAAAAAATCAAAGATCAAGATCCGCCAAAAAAATTCTTTTGATTTGTGCATGGATCATCCTCATACGCCATACCCGTGGTTGGACCGGCTGGACGACTCTCTTGCAGGAAAATTGGGGTTGCCGGATCCTAAAATAGGCAAAAAAATTATTCTCACCCATGACGAGGATTATTATGGAGCAACGCTAGCCGATATTGTAACCAGGGAACATAGTGAATTTAAAATTCCCAGCGTCAATTTCATTGTTGCAGATAGTAAAATAGCGAAAGGAGAGCTGGACAGGATCATCAAAACAGGTTCTGAAATTGGAATTCACTGGAATTGTTTCAGGTTTCACCTTGATAAAACCGGAGCCCACTATAACCCATATCCCAGCTTAAAAACTCAGATAGAATCTTTGAAGAGGAAACTTCCACAAGATTATGTCGTTACCTCGAACAGGAATCACTGGCTAAAGTGGGGCCACTCCTACACATTGCCTTTAGAAATACTGAGTGCTAGTGGAATTGGAGTAGATGCTACCTTCGGCGCTTGGCTGGACAAGGAAGGTCCACTTTATGGGACGCTACGTCCTTACAGAGCGTTGAGCCAAGATGGGAAACCTTTGGCCCTTTTAGAGATGCCCACTCTGCTCTATGATAATGTGGACTGGCTATCAAACCATTTTTCTTCGGATGTTCTCCAACGTGCTTGCTGGCTCAATGTTTTGTTCCATCCAAATATCGCCCAAAAAAAAATGAATTTGCAAAAACCCTCCAGTTATCAATTGTTGCTTCAATTACTCGACAAAGGTTTTTCTTTTACTACATTTTCCAAGGAGATGACGCAATGGAAGAAACCAGTGGTTTGTTAAAAAGCCAGCGTGTTTCTGTTGTTATACCTTGTTGCAACGAAGCTGACAACATGCAGGAGCTGCTGGAAGATCTCGGTACGGTTTCCTCCCTGTATGGTTTTTTTGAAGTTGTTCTGGTGGATGATGGCTCGGAGGATGGAACCTACGATAAAGCCAATGCCTTCAAAGAAAAATATCCATTCTTGAGAACTTTCCGACATCGACGCAATTTCGGCTTGACCATTGCCTTGAATACAGGGTTTAAAGAGAGCAAGGGAGATATCTTGGTTTTTTGGCCTGGGGACCTGCAATTCAAAGCGCATGATCTCCCCAAGTTAACGGAGGCGCTTACGGATGGCGTTGATATGGCCTGCGGCAAAAAAGAAGGACATTATGAAAAGAGGTTGGTTTCCGGTATCTACAATGCATTGGTGCGGAAGATGTTTGGGGTTAAGGTCACGGACCAGAACAGCGTCAAAGCCTTCAGAAAGGAAATGCTTGAAAATATGAAACTCCGGTCAAGCTGGCACCGGTATATTGTGGCAATAGCCTCATTTTACGGTTATAACATTGTGGAGGTTCCCGTCAAACTCTACCCGAGATTGCACGGCGAATCCAAACTTTCTTCCAAAGGCAGAATCGTTGTAGGCTTGCTGGACTTAATCTCCGTGAAGGTGGAATTGGATTATTCTCTACGGCCTATGATTTTGTTCGGGTTCCCCGGGATCATTGTCGCTTCCATCGGCGTTATCATCGGAGTGATCTATTTTTCCTTGAAGCTGTTTTTTGTCCTATCTCCCGACTACAAAATAACTATCCTTTTATTTATTGTAATGATTTTTATTGTAGGTGTGAACCTCTTTTGCTTCGGCGTAATTTGTGATGTGCTAAAAGGCATCATGGATAAACAAAAGGATCAAAAATGAAAGTTGTTCTAATCAATCCACCATACCTTTCTCTTTACGGACCGGACAGGGGGGCGGTGAAAAGCCATTTTTCTCTCGGGTTGGGCTACGTAGCCGCTTACCTAATAAAAAATGGTATCAATGTTTCCTATCTGGACCCGGAGGCGGAAAGACTAGACGTAGGCGCATTCAAGGAAAAATTAAAAAAGATTGGGCCGGATGTTGTGGGCATCACATCCACTACCGCCACTTTCCAAAGCGCCAAAGATATCGCCTCGGCGGTAAAGAAATCCGTTGATTCAACAGTAGTTTTGGGCGGCCCCCATGCCTCTGTTCTCCCTGAACATACAATAGAAAAAGACCGCAACCTTTTTGATTTCGTGGTGGTTGGGGAAGGCGAGGTTACCATGCTCCAATTGTGTCGGGCTATCGAAAACGGTGAAGACCCTTCCAGTATAGATGGGCTATGTTTTTTCAAAGGCGGAGAAGTTCTTCGTTCCGGCGCCAGGAAAGTGGTTTCCAATCTGGACGACATCCCAATGCCGGGGCGGGATCTGGTGGATATGAATCTTTATCTTGAGCCAAACGATTTCAACAGTATCGGGAAAAGGGCGGCTACCATGTTCACATCAAGGGCTTGTCCCTATGCTTGCGTATTTTGTGCTTCCCAGGCTATTTGGGGAAGAGAAGTACGTTATCACAGCCCAGCACGAGTGGTGGAAGAAATTAAACTCCTCAACGAGAAGTACGGAGTGGAACACATATTATTCAAGGATGATACCTTTGGGATCAAAAGGGATCGGGTTGTGGAAATTTGCGAAGGAATCCTGGGGTTGAATAAAAAACTCTGGTTCTCGTGTCTGGCAAGAGTTGACTCCTTTGATGAGGAAGCCTTCAAACTCATGAAGAGGGCCGGTTTTTTTCACATCTGTTTTGGAGTTGAAAGCGGAAACGCCGAGATTTTGAAAAATCTCAAAAAGAAAATCACCAAGGAGCAGGCCAGGAGTTCATTGAAAATTGCCAATAAACTTGGATTCAAAACTCTCTGTACCTTTATGATCGGAAACCCCGGAGATACCCGCGAAACGGTTGAAGAGACCATTCAATTCGCTAATGAATTGAGCCCGGTGATTGCACTTTTTTACATTCTTGTCCCATATCCGGGTACTGAAATTTTTAAGCAACGGATCAGTGACGCTGATTTTTTAAAACTGGAATGGGAGGATTTTGTCATCTCCAAAGGATCTTTTATAGCCGACTCGGAAAATTTGACTGCCGAAGAAATGCGCAAATTCCTCAAAAAAGCTTACCTGCGTTTTTACATTCGTCCTAAAGCCCTGTGGAACATTTTAAGGCAGATTAAGGGAATCGATGAAATTTTAATTTATGCCAGGGGAGGGTTGGGCCTTCTAAAAAGGATTTTTTCTCTATCGAAAAAACACTGAGGTGGATCGTGGAATGAAATATGATGAGCTGTTTTTAAGCACCAATGGAGTGCTTGAGGTCAATCAACAATTTGTAGATGAACAGTTTGCTCTTTTCGAGGTTGACAGAACCAAGAACGACCTGGACCTTTTGGATATTGGGGGCGGAGACGGAGAGTTTTCTTTAACCTTCGCGGAATTTTTCAATAATGTTTCCATATGTGAAATTAGCGAAAAAGCCTTGGCTGTAATTCATGGCAAGGTTAAGGAAAGGGGCCTTAAGAATGTCAAAATATTTGATGGGAGATGGAAGAATGAGTTGAAGGGTAAAAAGTTTGACACTGTGGTGCTCTTCAGTGTGGCGTATTATATGGAATCTAACTTTTACAATGTACTTAAAGACATAACTCCTTTTCTCAAAAAAGACGGCACACTCCTCATTAGTGTAATGAAGGACTCCTTGGTAAACCAAGTCTTCAACCTGGTAAGGAAAATTGTTTATTGGGCGCCGGCTACGCGCAATCTGTTTGCACTCATTCTATACGTTGTGATTTCTCTTTTACCCCATAAAAGAAAGTTGTCCTTTGGATATATAAAAAAACGCATGGAATTGGCCGGTATCCCCTTGCGCTTTTTATGTACAGAGCGTTCCATAAAGACCGACCTTTCCCAGCACGGATTCAAACTTCTATTTTGCAAGACTTATTCACGTTATTCCCTGGTTAATACCGAGCTACTGATCAAGGCAAAAATGGGCTGATTATGGTTAAAGGAGGTTTGAAATACTGGCTATGGTTTCTTTTCAGATTTGTTCTCGTTATCGGCATATTTATTTACCTGATAAAAACAAACTTGTTAGATCTCCAAAACCTGAAAAATATAGTTTTGGAACCCAATCTCTTTTTTTTAGCCATGGTATTTGCGGGTCTTGGCACTTTGGTAAATGTGCAAAGATTGAGAGTCCTTCTGAAAGCGCAAGATTTTTCCCTGGAGTTTTGGACGGCAACACAATTAACGTTCATCGGTGTATTCTTCAACTCTGTTATTCCGGGTACGGTGAGTGGTGATATTGTCAAGGCGTATTATCTCGGAAAGGGGCAAGAAAAAAAAACAGAGCTGGCAACAACCATCTTTTTCGACAGGATTTTGGGATTATATGCTGTGGCCTTCATTGCAGCTATGGGAGCAACTATTTCTTTTTTGCAAAATAGTTTTGCAGGCCAGGCGGCAATATGGGGCCAGCCGAAGGTGCAGATGCTGGGAAGTTTTGCCTTAATCAATTTTTTACTTCTCACTTTCTTGGGGGTTGTCTTCACCAATCAAAAGCTCAGGAAATCTAAAATCGTGTCCGGGTTTTTTTCGAAAATGCCTTTCAAAGAAATAGTATCCAAAGTTAATGAAGCTGTTTGCCAATTCGCTATGAAACCTCGGCTGAGTACTGTTGCCTTTCTTTTAGCCGTTTTGGCTCAAGTTTTTATTCTTACAGGCATCCTGTGTCTTTTGACACTTTTAAAAATAAAGGCTTTGGGGCTGATTAACTATTTATTTGCTGTACCGCTTTGCTTGCTGATTAACTCCATACCCATAACCCCTGGTGGACTTGGAATAGGCGAAATTGGTTTTCAGGCAATATTTGAACTTTTTAATTCTAACAAAGGTGCTGAACTGGCGGTTCTTTTTCACGCCCTATTCTTAATTTTTAACATTGGGGTAGGCGGGGTGTTTTATATGAGTTCAGATATTTCGCGAAGTCGGCGTCAACAAGTGTCGGTAAAAGAGAAACCTTCTGTTTGATTTTCTTGCGATGATAATATGCTAAATCTCACCTTTGCCCAAAATCTTCCCTTTCCTCACTTTGGCCTAATGAGCCTCTCTGCAGTTTTGCAAAAACATGCAATATCACAAAGCCTCATCATAACGAATCTTGAAAAAAAACCTGCGCGGGCCATATTAGAAACTGAAGCGGATTTGTTGGCTTTTTACTGCTACTCCGGTTTTTTTGAAAAAATCCTTCAAATTTGCAAAGAGGTTAAGGCGAACCGAAAAAACACCCTGGTCATTGTAGGCGGTCCTCATCCCACCTTTTCTCCTGAAATAATAAATGAAGAGGGTATTGACATGGTGTGCCTTGGGGAAGGGGAAGGCGCCATGGAAGAGCTTTGCTCTAAACTAATCAATGGGCAGGAAATATCCCATATACCAAACCTCTGGGTTAAAAATTCAAAAGGAATCAACAAGAACGAAATCAGACCTTTGATCGATGACCTGGACTCCTTGCCAATGTACAATTATTCTCTTTATGACCAGTACCCACAGATAAACAGCTCAGGTGAACTCAGGGTTCTCGGTAGCAGAGGTTGTGCCTATAACTGCGCCTATTGCCATAACCAGTTCATGAGAAAGATGTATAAAAAAAAGGGGAAATGGTTCAGGTCCATAAGCCCTGAAAAACTGGTGGACCAAATTGAAGTGCATACCAAGAAACTCAAGATAAAAAAAATTGATTTTGCGGACGACTTGTGGGGGACGGACAAAGAATGGCTGACATCTTTTGCAAAGGAATATAAGAAAAGAATCAATCTGCCTTATTTCGTTTCCATCAGGCCCAACCTGGTGACTGAACATACCATCGGGCTTCTTGCAGATTCCGGTTGCTATTGTTTGTCCATGGGGATTGAAAGCGGCAACTACAACATCCGGCGGCAGATTATGAATCGCGATATAACCAATGATCAGATCCTCAAAGCTGCCCGTATCATCAAAAAACATGGCATCAAGCTGAGGACCACCAGCATTATGGGTTTGCCTGGGGAAACCTATCAGGAGGCTGTTGAAACAGTGAGTGTTAATATTCAGGCAGGTTCGGATTACGGCATGTTTTACGTGGCCCAACCTTATCCTGGAACGGATTTGAAAAATTATGCCATTGAAAAAGGATTTTTGGAGAAAAACATAAGAAGTGATTCATACGACCTGCTATCACTATTCGATACACCCATAAGGCAGATTGACCCCAGGGTTTTACGGTTACACCGTTTTGCAACGTTTTTGGTTCTATTTCCTTTCCTCTTCGTTTTTGTGAAGTTAATCGTCCAGTTGCCTGTGCCAGAAACAATAAACAGGCTTGTAACTAAGTTTGCCTTAGCAATCATTTACAAGAAGACTCATCAAATATCTTTCTTAGTACTTTTCAAACATGCCATGGCTTATTCTAAAAACCTTGGCAGGTCATAACGTCCCGGCTTGTTGTCTGGCCTTTTCAAGATTCAGCTTTATAGAGGGATCTTGCTTGTTCTGTAGGGCCAACGTAAAACAAGATATGGCGTTTTTATAATTGCCAACCTTCATATAGATTACTCCAAGATTGTTGAGAGCGTCAGGATATGGCTTTCTCTCAATGAGAGCCAGGTATGTTTCCATAGCCTTTTTGATTTCCCCCTTCTCCATATGGATTTGAGCCAAAACCACATGAGGCCCCAAGGCAATGGAGTTGCTCTTGATAGCTGTGTTCAGAAAAGTTTGGGCTTTTACAAATTCTTTTTTTTGAGAATAGTAGATGCCTAATTGGAAATTCATGCCAAAATCGTCAGGCCAAAGTTTTAACGCCTCAAAACATACTTCCTTTCCTTCCATTTCTTTGCCGACTTTGAACAAAAGGTTGGCAAGTCCTTGGTACAAACGTATATCACCGGTGGCTTGATATTTGTCTTTATATAAGTTGATTGCTTCATCCACACGGTTATGCCGGAAATAAGTTTCGGCCAGGCCGTTTAAAACGGTGATGGCCTTTGATTTTTGAAATCCATCCTCCCAAAGAGAAATATCGTCCTTCCATACCTCCATCCTCTCCCGAGATAAACCCGAAAGCAAAAGAGCCAGTATAAGGAAGCAAACATTGCAAGTTAATTTGTAATTTATTGCGGGCCTTTTCTTGCTGATTTTTTTTGCCGCTGAAAAAATTATAAAAAAAACAAAGATTGCCCATCCGAATGACGAGAGGTAAACATAACGGTCTGCTTTCATTATCCCAATTTGCACGATGTTTGAAGTAGGAGCAAGATTGAGCAGAAACCAAAAAACAGCAATGGTCATTATTTTTAGTTTTTTCAAATAAAAAATGGATAGTACGACAAGTATTAATAACATGATGACGGAAACTATTGCTTGTGGATCGCCCATGGCTTCGATATATTTGTTGCTATAGCCGTGGCATAATCGAGAGGGGAGTGGGAAAAAAAGTAGCTCCAAATAGTCCTTCACTAAGACCATGGAGGACAAAAATTTTGTTTTGAACAAAACTGTATGGGACGCAACGGAAGGCTCAACAAAGAAAACAGAGTTGAGCATGATACCGGAACCCAGGCCCAGGAAAGGGAGGATGCCGAGAAATGCCTTTGGTTGTTTGTAGCTTATGTTGAAAACCATCAAATCAAGAAAAATTAGCATGACAGGCAGTGTTGCAACGTTAATTTTTGAAAGAAGCCCAATAAGAAAAAATAATATGCTTACCAAATAATATTTAATGCAGGATTTCTTTCTATATAAGATGTAAAACAATCCGGCCGAAAAATAGCATGTGCCGGCCAACAGATCCTTCAAATCCACTACCCATGCAACCGTCTCCACATGCAAAGGGTGCGTTAAAAAAAGGAGGGCTATTACAAATGCCGCATAGGAAGCACAAATGGAAAATGGAAAGTACAAACAACGAAGAAGCTCCCTGGTAAAGAAGAAGACGGCTATGATATTTATGCTGTAAAAGGTGATGCTTACAATGTGGTAATAAAAGGCGTTGAGCCCCCCAAAATAGTGAACAAAGGTCCACAACGTATACATGGTGGGTTTATAAGCCGGGCCGTCCGTAACTTGAAAAAGAGAAAGGATGTTGCTTAAGGTCGGTGATTGTTTGATTTGATCATTATTAAGTATGTAAATGTCATCGTCCCAATAAACATAATCGTAGGAAAGCGTGGGGTAATACAGCAAACATACTAAAGCCGGAATACAAAACAGATAAAGGATGTTCTTGCGGGTCATGGCGGTGGTGGACGAGTATGTTGTCTTTTGATTTAATTGATTATTTTTATGGTCCATAATTATATATTTATACTTGTTATTGTCTTTGCGATTATTCCTTTTTTTGCGTACCTTTGTTTTCTAATAAATAAAAGTTTGTGAAAAATCCAAGAACGGATTGTAAATACCAGTTTTGATTTACCAATCGCTCAAATGCTACCTTGTTTGTACCTATTTTTACATCCCGAGAAAATCCTTTGTTATGATAAATACCGGAATAGAGAAAAACCTTACTGTGATAAATGCCTTGCATGATAGCCAAGTAGGGAATCAAATCCTTTAACAGGTATTCGGCTTCTTCCTCTTTAAAACAGGCCGGACACCAAACATTTGCGTCTTGGACATGGAATAACTCTTTAGGCTTAACCGACTCATTAAACAATAGAACGTCATATTCCATGCTGGGGTAATCATCTATGACGGGCAGTGTGCTGGAAACAACACGGCGCATGGTTTCAGGTGAAGCCACAAAACTGCCTAAAATCTCAGTCAAACCTCCCATGCCAATACGATCCAAATCAGCTTTTAATGCGGAAGAGCTTTCTATTTTTTCCATTAACGACTTGGGGTCAATCCGGGGTGCTATCCCTTTTCTTCCCATTAAAATTAGGTGATCGTACCCTCCGGATAACAAAAGAGCATTGGGAAAAACATCCAGGAAGGCATGGACAATGGACTTAACGCTTTCGCCACTCACTTGAGATGAGGGCAACCATTGGGTACAAAATCCTCCCTCTTTCAGGCCGCGCTTAGCCAGCGCGTAAAATTCTTTGGTATATAAAGCGGATACTCCCGCGAAGAAGATGGGTGGAGGCTCCAACGTTATCAAATCGTAAAGCTCAGGATCTCTCATGCGGAGGTGGAGACGTCCGTCATTAATAAATACTGATACACGTGGGTCACTCAAAATGCCTTGGTTGCTTTTTTCAAAGTAAGATGCGTGTTCTAAAACATGCCTTGAGGTATCAACGATCTCTAAGTTCTCAATACTGGGATGCAAGGATGCTGCATGAAGGGTATTACCAACGCCAAAGCAAATAACCAATACGGATTTTGGGTTTTCCAATTGAAGCAAGGGAATATGCGCAAAGGCACGCATATAACGCTGCCCCCTTTTGCTGGTGTCGGACATATTATGACCGTTGGTGTATAAAGTTCTCTCCCCACTTTTTTTGTCCTCACGAATCGCTATGGATTCACTAATTCCCTCGCTAAGAACCAGGTCTTTTTCTTTATTTGTGTAATTCCCCGAAAGGCTCTTTAAAAGTATAAATTTACTTGGAAGAGTATTCCACAGCAGACCGGTGAGCCCCAAAACTATAAAACAAGAAAAAGCGGCAAAGGCCAATGACCGTTTTCGTGGTTTTGAAATAAATAACATAAAAACAGAGATCCCGGTTATTACTAATAACGTTGTCAAACTTGATTGCATTCCCAAGTAGGGAAGCAAGAAAAAACCTGCTCCAAAAGCCCCGAGAACGGCCCCGGACATATTCGACAAATAGATGGAACCGGCCCGGATACCAACTTTTCCCAATAAGGATTGCGCGTTGGAGTTGGCCAGGGGGTAAGCAAAGCCCATAAAGAAAGCGGGGAGGGCCACTACCGGGAAAATTATTTTCAGAAGCAAAAAAACTTCCCACCATTTTTGAGCCCAAACCGGGGTGCCGATAAAAATTTGTTTGTAATCTACAAAGGTAATTTGATGATGTTCAAATTGGAATAGTTGCCATAGGGCTAGCGTTAAAAAGAGACACTGGCTTACCATATAAAGCTCAGCCGCGTGTTTCCATCGGCGCTCAAGGAATCCAGCCACCAAGGAACCGAACCAAAACCCTAATAAAATCACAAAGAGCAGGAGAGAAAAAATGGCCCGTGTGGAATCAAGCACGCTTATGAAGAAGCGATACCATATAATTTCCATAGCCAGTCCAACAAAGCCGGAGAGAAAAATGGCAAGGCAGGTGGTTCCAAGACGCCATTGTGACCCTGTCACTGCTTGGTCTTTAATTTCTTCGACAACGGGCGAGCTGATAAAAGTGGTATTCTTGGCAAGGTAAAAGGCCCCTAGCGCTGCTATCAGGTTAAGTACAACCGCAATGGTTTGCGTGGCAAAAAGACCGAAGTTCGTGACTAAAACAAAATCAACAAGCCCCACGCCCAATGCCGCGCCCGCTGTATTGGTGGCATACAATAATCCTGTCTTCCATCCGATGTCCGATAATTCCCGTTGGACCAGAAAGCGGATCAAGAAAGTCAGCGTTGCCCCCATAGGGACTGTAATTGGAAAGAGTAAAGCAATGGCAATCAGATAGCGGAAGGCTATGGAAAAAAGGTCAAGTTCGTGCCAACCATTTCCGGTAACCTGATAATGGGAAACATATGCCACCCAGGAGTTTAAGTATGGAAATAAACAAGCTAAAAAGAGCGCGGATACACCTATGGCCACTTCGGCATAGGCATAATAAAACAACATGAGTCTTGGATCTTTTTTATACCGATGGTCACTCAAATAACCCGCAATAAAACTACCAAGGCCGATGCCCAGCATGAAAACGCCGGTTACCAGAGAGGCGGAATAGATGGTATTGCCAAAAATATTTCCGAAAAGGCGGACCCAGATTACCTGGTAAACAAGGGCGCTGATTCCTGAAATTAAAAAAAACACGTAGATCATAAATTCTTTCAGCGAGTCTTCTAATGGGTGACCCTTTTCCCTAATTATTCGGTTAGAAAAAGATTAAATATTGTTTCCCATAAATTTCAAATATCTTTGGATAGGCTTTCTCTCTTGAAGATAACCTGGATAATTTCCCTGGAATACCCAGCCTTTGTGCCGCTCCTTTATTAAGGGAGTCTCTTACAAACGCCGCAATAAAATGTGCCGTACTAGTCAACGCTGACCGAATAGGCCGCTTAACGTGCTTCCCCTATAGCCCCTTTTCCGGGAAGATTTTTACAAAACCCTTATTTTTAGAGGGTATGCGTAATTCTTGGGAAATATGTAGTCGCAGAAATAATAGTATCGCGAAGTATGTAGAACTGTGTAGCACATTAAAACAAAGGACTTGACAAGC
>JAJDAS010000355.1 GCA_029261755.1 Nitrospinia bacterium | reverse complement strand
GCACCAAAAAGTCAAAAACTAAGGTGAAAATGGAAAGAAACTTGAGCATTTCCATAAGTGATCCCGGGTTTGCCCAAAGATTAGCCAAATGGCGCATGAAAGTCAAAAATCTGCCTTTTTCAAGGCGCATTTCTCTCAGCGCCCTTTCGAAGATTTTTAAAAAATTCATCAAACATTATTTGCCTGTCCCCTTTTTTCTTTTTTATATTTAATCAATTTTATTTGCAGTATTAAAGCAAAGTATGGTAATTTTGTTAACAAGGAAAAAACTATCAAAAAGGAGGGGGATAGATGAAAAGATTTTTAATTTTAAAAGGAGATTTTTATATGACAAAAACTAATAAGACACTTGGAATTATTGGAATGGCGTATGTTTTGTTGTTGTTAATGAGCGGCACAGTCTTGGCTAGAGACGATCGCTCTTGAGAAGGCCAACGGTGGAAATTATACGATCATGGCCTATAATTCTAGCACTAGAGCGTATTACTCGCTCAATGGCAAAATTACATCGGACAGCCATAAAGTTACAATCCCCCAAGGCTATGCATCTATAGTCAATGTTGCCTTGGGCAGAGCTGTGGGCTCTCGAAATTTGTATCAAACAAGGGACCCCATGAATCCAATTTTGAAGGTGTCAAAAATATCAACCTATGTGCTTCAAATTGATAGAACCGGATCATTGCCTTCTTCGTACGGTGACAGTGCCCAACCGGATGCGCCACTGGTCCCTGGCGGTCCCTTAGTACCCGTCGTCCCATTCCAGCGTACGCCTCCTCCCTAGGCTGGCTTGATAGGAATTTTCTTTTTTGGGTTTTATTGGAAGTGAAAGGGGCAGGCAAATAATGTGATATTTACTTGTCTTAGATTTTAAAAGATTTTTTTGATTGTGAGAGGTGGATTTTGGTAAAAGGCGACCAATATCCGCCCAGAGAAGAGAATAGCTAAGGCTTGGATTCTCAGAACCTACATGTAATCATCAAAAAAAAGGCGGGGTTTAAAAACCCCGCCTTTTTTTTATTATGTAGATTAATGCGCTATTTATGCCAAAAACTCATTTTGGCTGCTTGAGCCGTTTATGGATTTGCCCCTCCGCCGTCGGAAGCCGTCCCATGGATGTACTTAACGGCCAAATCGAAATTATCGATAATAGGCTTTCCTTCATAAGTAAGTCCCATATCTTTGGCTAAAGTAGGGACCCCCTTATCATTTACTACGTGGCAGCCGCCGCAGGTGATGGGGCCATGGCTTCCATCGGGATTAATCATCGCTGCTTGATTGTAAGTAGTCACATCCACATCCGGAGTAACAGGGTATAATCCATGAATAGATTCATGGCACCCCTGGCAGGTAATCCCGGAATGTCCCTTGGAGTATCTCATTAAGGAATATTTTCCGGGTTGGTTTATTGGAAAAGCTACTCCGCCAAGCCCCTCAACAAAAGGCGGGAGGTGGCAGTCGGCGCAATGAGGCTCCCCTGCGGATAACCAATAATCTCCGCCATGGGTCGCAGCGCCATAAGGAACCGCAAGGCCGTTTTTGAAATCCTTTGCGGAAGAAGGGTTGGCGGAAAGGATTTTTACATTGGGGTCGCCATCCTTGTCCTTATTCACAACCGGACTACCGTCTTTTACCTCAATCACTGCGATGTCCGGCACTAGCCGCTTTTTCGCCCAAGTGAGCATAACTCCGCTATCTTTATCTTCCCCTTTCAATGGCACCCTGGGGTCAATATATTTGTCAATCAGCTCTTGTTTGCTAACACCGATGGCTTTGGCTATCTCTTCCAGGCTCTTGCTTCTGATGCTTTCCCCTTCCTGGGTAAAACCATTTTTCAGATTATCCCTCTGATAAAGCTCACGTGAGAGTTGGTTGTGGCAGTTGGTGCACCATAAACCCTTCCATTGTCCATCTTTGCCCTTGGCCACGTTATCCTTGAGGTATTGGCCGATGGCATTTAGGTAGGTAGGAGTGCCCAGATCCTTTTTCCTGCCCGGGTTTGAGTGAACATCTCTGCCCACGTAACATCCACCCGCAGCGTCACGATTATCGGCGTCAGCAAAGGTGTTATTCCCTTCCGGCGTAATGGGATAAGAATCCATGCCTCCATCTTGCCTATGCGAAGGATGGCAACCCTGGCATCCCCCGGTTCTTCCCTGGGAATCAGGGAGCGGCCGGTTCCTTTGATGGGCGCTATGAAGCGCTTCAGTGAGAGGAGGAATAAGCCTTTCCTTTCTGTCCTTGCTTGCATTTTTTACTACGTCGCCCACTTTTTTGGAGGTGAGCTTTCCTATCACATTGTCCGCATGACATTTTTGGCAGATTACGCTTGGTCTTCCCAAGCGATTTGAGGAAGCTTGCGGGTTGTAATTAGCCGTAAAATCGGTCCCATGCTTGGCATCGTGAATTTCCAGGATGGAAATGGCGGCGGCCCTGAGCCTGGAAAAGAAATCCGAAGCTCCCGCCTTCTCCCAATAGGTTTTTTCGGCTTTGTATTTTTGGTGTTTTTCTCCATTGGCGTTGTTGTTGGAATGGCAACTGTCGCAGTTGGGTACGTCTATGGGGTTTGTCCCAACAAAAGATACCGGCTTTCCGTTTCTCCCTATCACCGGTTTTCCCGTTTCTGCTTCCACCAAGGTCACCCTGGCCTCCTGGTATGGCTGGATGTCGGATTCCTCCATATTCATAAGTCCTTTCGAAGCTGCCTCGTCTGTGAATGGAGTAAGTGGGAGGCCGAGGGCTTCCCAGATCCCCGGATTGGTCAGCACAATCGGAACATTATCCAGAACAGGACCTTTAGTGTAGACAATGGTTCCTTTTTGTCCGGAATATTTTAAAAAACCTTTAGAGAGATGTTGCCCAGTGGGTCCCGAGTCCAAAGGAACCTGGATCTGTTTACCCACAAAGAGCTTTTCGGAATCTTCCGAAGTATTTTTCGGGTTGGAACCTTCCAGATCCTTATAAAGGTAGAGGTGGTTCCAGGTTGCATTGGCAACACTCTCTCCGGGCTCCAGGGTGGAGCCGTTATTGTTGATGTCGAAGGGGACTTTCCAATAATTTAATTTGTTCCCTTCCGAATAAGAATTATTGATGTGCTCGTATTTTAGTTTGAACTTTTTTTCTCCATCTAAAAGGATCTCGGGATTTTTCGGGTCGGCCTCCAAAAGAACAGGCAGTTCGCCATCCGAGATTGATCCATGCTTGATGACTTGAGTCAAGATGCTGTTGTAGGGAGGAAGAACACAGCAGTAAGTAAAATCGAAACCGGTACAGTGCATTCCCAGTTCATAGTTGATGGTAATAACGTAATCATTTTGGTTCTTGACGCTGGATTTTTTGGTTGAAGCGTTTGCAGTTTCTAAATGGAAAAAAAGAAAAAACAGGAAAATAAATATTGCGGAAAGCTGGAATATTTTTTGGCTGCGCATGAATGGTTCCTCCCTAAAAGTGAAAAAAGCTATAGATTTGTGAAAATAGATTGAAAGCCACCTCCTCTCAAAAACCTCAGAAATTTACTTTCGAAAAAACTTTATAATAATAATAGAATATATTAATATTTTTATCAAGCTAAGATTTTCTTTTCTTTGTTAGATTGGTGGAGATGAAAAAAGCAATGCAATAAACAATGAAAAGCGTCTTAGTACTTAAAAAGTAGTTTTTCAAAAAGTTCAGATGATAGGTTTGCCCACATTTCGGAGGATGCGCAAATAATTCAATTGGCGGGGGATATCCTGGTCTTCGCAGTAATTATGCTCAGCAAGTATTTTGATATCATCCAATACCCTCTGGTCTCCCTCGAAGGTGACGGTTTTCAGTTCAAGATCATAGATAATTCCAGCCGCCATCATCAGGTTCATTACGGATTTTGCGTTATATTTTTGCTCATTGACCAAGAGAAAGACATCGGTGCCATGCTCATTGACGATCAATGATATATAAGTCGAGGGTCGTGCGTGAAGCCCTTTGGGAGGCAGCGGCAATTCGTACCTGACCGCTTGCACATAAAGGTTAAGGATTTTCTCTGAGATTTTTTTCCCCTGCTGCAAATATTGGTTGGAATAATAAAAGCCGAAGTTAATAATCCTGTCTAAAACCATATTTTTATTGACAATAGCGGTGATTTTCGTAGTTTCCTCACTTTTCCTGATGGCGTCCTCGTGCCTTTCATAAAAATGGGAAAGCCATCTCACCATCTCCAGCAGATGAAGGGGAATGGAAAAAAAGCCCCTTAATAATTTTAAATCGGTATTCTCTTTTTCTACCTCGGTATTTTTTATGTAAGTGTCGTAGTCGGATTGGACGCCATGAATAATGTTTTTTAACTTCCTCGCCTTTTTTTCATCGACCCTGGCAGGAATCATTAAAGCAAGTTTTTGGCTGTCATACTCCTTGTGAATTCTATCTTGTTCCGATATTTTTGCCACTTTACGAACTTTATGAATTAACTCTATAATTCTTTCTTCCTTGTTTGTCACTAAACCCCCATCCATATTCTTTGGCAAGACAAAATAGGTTTTCTGGCGTCTTTCTCGATATTGAAAAACACCTTTTGAAATCTTAACGGAGAGCCGCTCGGACTCATCTTCTACAGCTTGCCCCAGGTCCAAAATGGAAGAGTTCAGAAAATCCAGGGTTCGGTACCCTTCTCCAACAAAGTCTTCAA
>JAJDAS010000354.1 GCA_029261755.1 Nitrospinia bacterium | reverse complement strand
CCCGGAGATTATTTATGATGGTACTCATCTGAAACAACTCTTTCAAAATCTGGTTGACAACGCCATAGTGCATCTGGGAAAACCCCGGGGAGAGGTGGTGGTATCGTACCGTGATGCTGGTGAACTTTGGGAATTCTGCGTTCGGGACAATGGAGAGGGAATCGAAGACAAACATTTTGAGCGTATCTTCAAAATGTTTCAAAGCCTGAAGGCGCACGAAGATTCCGGATCCACCGGCATCGGCCTTTCGCTGGTAAAGAAAATCGTTGAAAACCACGGGGGAACGGTATGGCTGGAATCCACATTGGGAGAAGGCAGCCAATTCTTTTTTACTGTTCCCAAGGAACCTAACAAAAAAATGCCGGGAAGGGTGGAATGATGGAAAGGCGGAGTGTTGGAGTACTGGAGTAATGGAGTAATGGAAGGTTGGAAGTGTGCTGTTTAAAACAATGTTTTCCACCATTCCATTGTTCCATTGCTCCACCATTCCATTGTTCAAAATATCTTTTGCTAGTTTTGCGGAAAGGAATAAAATTATGAAAAAAGGCGTATCCATATTGTTGGTGGAAGACGATCTGGTGGACATCAAAACCGTCCAGCGGGCTTTCAAAGAAAATAAAATTACCAATCCGCTCCATGTGGTGGAAAATGGAGAGGAAGCACTGGCTTACCTGCGGAATGAAGGCTCCTACTCCGATACCTCCAAAGCTCCCAGGCCTGGGGTTATCCTGCTGGACCTCAATATGCCGGTGATGAATGGAGTGGAATTTATGGAGATCGCAAAGGCCGATGAGGATTTGAAGACGATCCCTATTGTTGTCCTCACTACTTCTCGTGAAGAGGCGGACCGCATGAAGAGTTATAAACATAGTGCCGCAGGATATATCGTCAAGCCTGTGGAATTTGCAAAGTTCGTGGATGCCATCCAGGTGTTTAGTCTTTATTGGACCCTCTCCGAGCTGCCGAAGGATTAAATTCAACGAGGTATTATGCAAAAACCGGAAATCAAAATTCTATTGGTGGATGACGACCAAATAGACCGTATGGCCATCCAGCGATACGCACGGGACCATGAGTTGCCCTACGATATTCATATAGCCAAGTCCCTTGCTGACGCAAGAGAAAAATTGCAGCAACATCAGTTTGACGTGATTTTACTGGATTTTAACCTTGGTGACGGAACAGGCTTGGATATTCTGCCGGAGATCAAAGAGACCCCGGTTACCTTTATTACCGGGAGCGGAGATGAAAGTATCGCCGTTCAGGCCATGCGCCATGGGGCGTACGATTACCTCATTAAAGATCTTGACCGCAATTACCTCACCGTCTTGCCGGAAACCCTCAACAATGTGCTGAACCGAAAACAGTCGGAGGAAGCCCTTCGGGAAAGTGAAGCGCGGTACCGCCGTCTTGTTGAATTTTCCCCTGATCTCATTGCCGTCCACCAATCCGGGGGTATCGTCTATATCAATCCGGCAGGCGCCAGGCTCCTGGGAGCCTCGGACGAAACCGGGAGTGAAATCATCGGGAAGTCCATAGTCGATTTTATCCATCCGGATGATCGCCAAACCGTTGCAGACCAGCTTCAACCGGTCCAAGACGATGGGGGAAAAGTGGAACTTATTGAGACCAAGATTACTCCACTTTATGGGGAGTCCATTATAGATGTGGAAGCATCGGCCATACCGATTTCGTACCAGAGAAAACCGGCCACCCAAGTGGTAATCAGAAATATTACCGAACGAAAGCGGGTTATGCTGGAGTTGCGGGAGGCCAAGGAAAGGGCCGAAGCTGCTACCAAGCTGAAAGACAAGTTTGTCTCACTGGTCTCCCATGACCTCCGGGCGCCTTTTACATCCCTTCTTGGTTTGCTGCAATCTTTGTATGACGATACGGGTCATCCGCTCGATGTGAAGCAGAAGGACATCCTGAATCGGGCCATGGGTTCCAGTGAAAGTATGATCAACATGATCGAGGAACTTTTGAATATCAGCAGGCTGCAGACCGGGGAAATCATCCCTGAACCGGTCTTTGTGAATGCTTATTTCACTGTGGCTGCCGCCATAGGAAGCTTCAGCCATCTTGCCCAAAAAAAGGGAATTGAATTGGTGAATGAAGTTCCGCAAGGGGTAAGGCTCTATGCGGATCTCATCTTGTTCGTTGGAGTCCTTAAAAACCTGATTTCCAACTCCATCAAATTTTGCAATACAGGTGACCGAATTGCCGTCTTGCTGCCGGCCGGCCAGGAAAGCGCCATCGCGGTGAAAGACACCGGGGTGGGGATAAGCGCAAAGAACTTACCCAACTTGTTCCGCCAGGAGGTCAAAACCACCACCCGTGGCACCGCAGGAGAAAAAGGCACGGGATTAGGTCTTCCTTATTGTTACGGTATTATGGAAACCCTTGGAGGAACGCTTAGGGTGGAATCCACAGAGGGTGAAGGGAGCATCTTTTACGCCGAACTTCCCTTTGTAAAACCTCGCATTTTGCTGGTTGACCACGATGAATCCGCCAGAGCTTCCCTTAGGAAATACTTGGATTCCCTTCAGCTGGACATTTTGGAAGCGAAAAGCGGAGAAGAGGCCATAGCTATGGTTGCGGAGTCTCCCCCGAACCTGATTATCTCCGATACAATTCTACCGGGATTGGATGGAATGGAGCTGATAGAGCGTCTAAAAAGCCAACGGGAAACCAAGGCCATCCCCATTATCGTGACCACGGCGGACAATCAAATAGAAACCAGAGAAAAAGCGCTCAGGGTGGGAGCCATCGACTTTATATCCAAACCCGTGGTGAATGAAGATCTTATTCCCCGTGTTCGCAAAGTGGTGGGGTAACGTTATTTGAAACGAATCCTTTACTACATCAGTGGGCACGGGTTTGGACATGCCGTTCGGTCGGCGTTAGTGATTCGCGAACTATATGGAAGAGGCTTTCGGTCGGATATCATCACATCGGCGCCGAAGTCCATTTTTGACTGCAACCTGCGCGGTATTTCCTTCGGCTACCACTTTGTGAAAAGCGATGTGGGGGTGTGCCAGCGCGGTAGCCTGGAGGTGGATCTAACCTCCACCTTGGTGGGGTGGCATGACTGTTTGTCCCGGGAAGCGGAGTGGATGGAGAGCCAACTCCTTTTTTGCCGGGAGGTGCAACCCGCCGCTATTATAAGCGATATTGTTCCCTTTGCCTTTCCTTTGGCCCGTCGGGCGGGGATTCCCTCCTTTCTGGTGGCCACCTTCACCTGGGACTGGATCCTTGAACATTATAAGGAAGAGAATACGGCCTTTGTGGAGATTGCGGACCGTCTGCGGGAATGCTACTTGATGGCGGATCACATGATTTTCTCGCCTCTCTCCTTCGGTTTGCCGCCGGTGGAGCCGCACCATTTTGTGTCGCTCATCGGCAAACGCTCTTTGGCTTCCCCAAAAGAACTTCGCCGTAGGTTGGATCTTGATGAAAGACCGGCCTTCCTGGTCTCTTTCGGCGGATTTGGCCTCGAAGAGTTGTCGAGGCTGCGTCTGGAAGAGATGGACGACTTTCAATTCCTCTTTCTGTCGGATAAAAGCCAACGCAAGTTCAACATGATCACCTTTTCCCGCGATGAAGTGCCCCATGAAGACTTGGTGGCGGTAAGCCGTGCCGTATTGACGAAACCGGGGTACGGGATATCCTGTGAGGCGATCCTTAACAAGACCCCCATGATCTATACCTCCAGGGGCAGGTTTGCGGAATACGAGCCCCTGGTGGCGGAGTTAAAAAAGCTTCTTCCCATGAGCTATATTCCCCAGGAAGAGTTGCTCCGTGGAGGGCTTCGATCCTACCTGGAGAATCCGCCGGACTTTTCGGAAGATTTTCCGGTAACGCGGGGGGGCGGGGCCGTGGAAACGGCGGAAATCATTGATTCATTGAATCATTGAGTCAATGAATCATTTTCAATCTCTCAATCTCTCAATGCCTTCCTTCTCATTTTCCCTTGACTTGCTTTGCTGGTTTTGTAATGATAATAAGTTCGTTTGCCGTTCACGGGCTTTTCCATACTCCGGTACTCCGCCACTCCATTACTCCCTAAAACTGATGAACAAAGTGGTAAAACTATGATGATCAACCGATACGCCATTCTTTTTTTTCTTTTCCTCGTTCCTTCCTTTGCCCATGGGGAATCTCAACTTGGGGAGATTCCTCCCATGCAAACAGACGGTTATACCTCCAGCGCCGTTTGCGGGAAATGCCATGTTCAGATCTATAACCGATGGAAAGAGTCCATCCACGCCCATGCTTATGACGATCCCATCTTTGATGTCTCTTACAACATTGCTTATCGCAAAACAGCTGGCGAGGCGAAAAAAATATGCCTTCCCTGCCATGCCCCTACCACTACCTTTACCGGTGACTATGATGCCCAACTTCCCATTACCAAAGAGGGGGTGACCTGCGATTTCTGCCATACGGTGAAGGATGTGGACCTACATGCCAAGGACCCCTACCTGAAGGAAATCGGGCTGGTGAAGAGGGGGCCGTTGAAGGAAGGAAAAGGCCTGGAAGGAAAGCATGAAATCGCATATTCCGAATTGCATAAAAAGTCGGAATTCTGCGCAGGTTGCCATGACTTCAGGTCCGAAAACTCGGTTCTCATCATCGGCACCTACAGCGAATGGAAAGAAGGGCCGTATCCACAAAAAGGCACCCAGTGTCAGGACTGCCATATGCCCCTGGTGAAGGGGAAAATCGTCTCGTCCGAGTCCAGTCCCGTCAGAATGATTAATGAGCACAACCTGGTGGGGGGACATTCTCTGGCGCAATTAAAAAAAGCGGTGGATCTTAAAATTGTGGATGTGAATAAGGGGGCTGCCAGGACGGAGGTTCTGGTGGATATCTCCAATACCGGCTCGGGACATCAAATTCCCACTGGGATACCTTCCAGACATTTGGTCCTGAATGTGGAGGTTTTGGCGGAAGACGGCAAGGTTTTCCGGGATAAGATTGTTTACGAAAAGGTCCTGGCGGATATGGATGGCAAAGAACTGACAGACGATAGCGATATTATGCTTGGCGGATCTATCCAGATTATCAAGGACAACAGATTGAGACCCAAAGAAAATCGCCGGGAACTGTTTACCATTTATACCATGGATTCCAAAATCAAAAGTGTGTCGGCTTGGGTGGACTATACCTACAAACCTCTCATCTTGGAAAAAGCCGCCATGCAGGTGGAAATGGTGAGAGACCGCTTTTTGATTGTCGATTGACAATTGTTGATTGACGAGTGTTGGAAATATTTTTTTAAATAAACAAAAACCTACCACAAATCATCAATCATCAATTGTTAGAAGGAGTTTAATGGAAACAGTGGATAACAAACAGGTGGAAAGGCGGGCTTTTCTGGATTTCTCCGTTGTGGCTTTGTTGGCTACATTTTTCGGAGGGGTCTTCTATCCCATCTTCCGCTTTTTATCTCCCATTAAAACAAGACCAGGCTCCATGGGAGAAGAGAAGTTTTCCATTCCCTTGGCCGATGTCCCGGAAGGAAGCGCCAAGCTGGTTCGCTACAAGGATCTTCCCACCATCATTATTCATACCGAGGGCCTGGAAGTGGTGGCCTTAAATGCCGCCTGCACCCACCTGGGCTGCATCGTGAAATGGGACGACGAAACAGGTCGGTTGCTCTGCCCTTGCCATGGAGCGGTATTCGATAAGTTTGGCCAAGTG
The DNA here is from genome assembly GCA_029261755.1 of Nitrospinia bacterium. Lineage (GTDB taxonomy): Bacteria > Nitrospinota > Nitrospinia > JACRGO01 > JACRGO01 > JACRGO01. The sequence continues at coordinate 1,436 of JAJDAS010000354.1, read as the reverse complement.
AAAGATGGTCCGGCGCCCAAACCCTTGCCTCCCATCGATGTGAAGGTGGAGGGAAATATGATCTGGCTGGCGTGATACGCAAAGATTTAATACGAGTGCCTAAAATGGCTAAAGTTTCAAGTGAACTAAAGTTAATGTTGTGATTCTCTTATAGAAAAACCTACCTCAACTTTAGGTACTTTAGATCATTCTGAATTTATTGCCTGGAAACTAATCTCTCAAAAAAATGAAAAAAAACATTCTACAAAAAATATGGGGCTTCTTCGATGAGCGTTATGGGGTGGGAGAACTGTTCGAAAAGGAAATGTGCAAAAAGATTCCCAACGTGGACTGGACCTATTGTTTCGGAGGCGCCACTCTTTTCTTTTTCCAGGTCCAGGTTATTACGGGAATCCTCCTCCTGATTTATTACCGGCCCACCATTGATGAGGCATACAACAGCGTTATCAATATCATCAACAACGTTCCCTTCGGTTGGCTGGTGCGGGGATTCCACTCCTGGGGTTCCAACCTGATGATCATTACTTTGCTCTTGCACATGACCCGAGTTTTTTGCCAGGCCTCCTACAAAAATCCACGGGAAATGAACTGGGTCATCGGAGTCGGCCTTTTTTCCTTAACCCTTGTTTTTTCATTTACAGGTTACCTCTTGCCCTGGACCCAGCTTTCTTACTGGGCAACGGTGGTGGGAACGGAAATACCGGGATCGATACCGGTGATCGGGCCTTACCTGAAGGAGTTCATCCGAGGCGGGGAAAGCATTACCCAATACACCCTTTCCAGATTTTTCGCTCTCCATGTGATTGTGATACCCGCTATGCTGGCCGGCTTGCTGGGGCTCCATCTTTTAATAGTAAAGACCGTGGGGATCTCCGAACCGGTGGCTGAAATGAAAAAACGGGAAAAAAGATCATGAAGATGACGGAAGAAGAGAAAATCAAATTGGGTTGGAAGACGCCCTTTTACCAGCATATTTTGAAAGAGATCGTTCTCTCTGTTTTTCTCATTGGCGTGCTGGTGACCCTCTCCACCCTTTTTCCGCCGGAGCTGGGAGAAAAGGCGGACCCCTTCAGCACTCCGTCCCATATCAAGCCGGAGTGGTATTTTCTGGCAGGGTACCAATTTTTGAAATTGGCGGAGAAGCTGAGTTTCCTGGGAGACTGGGCGCCAAAAATCATTGGCATCTTCGGCCAGGTTGTGCCGGTTCTTTTCCTTTTGGCTATACCTTTTATAGATCGAGGCGACAACCGGTATCCGGAAAACCGTAAATGGATTCTCATGTTGGGGGCGTTGTTTGCCTTAAGCGCCGTGGGGCTCACGCTCTGGGGACATTTTTCTTGAAAAAAAACAACCTTTAACGCAGAGGCGCAGTGAAAGCAGAGAAAAGATAAAAAAAATTAGAACAACGGGTTTATAAGCGGTATCTGCGCCAATGC
>JAJDAS010000353.1 GCA_029261755.1 Nitrospinia bacterium | reverse complement strand
GCTTGTCAAGTCCTTTGTTTTAATGTGCTACACAGTTCTACATACTTCGCGATACTATTATTTCTGCGACTACATATTTCCCAAGAATTACGCATACCCTCTAAAAATAAGGGTTTTGTAAAAATCTTCCCGGAAAAGGGGGTGTATGATAGCGCTTAACAGAAGAAAGGTTTAGAATGAAGGTCAAAGAACTCATCAAACTCATTGAGTCAGATAGATGGGTTCAAGTGAGGATGCGAGGAAGTCACAGGCAGTTTAGGCATCCAACCAAACCAGGCACGGTAACGGTCTCAGGAAAATCAAATGTGGATGTTCCGCCGGGGACACTGAACAACGCTTTAAAACAAGCAGGTCTAAAATAGTGAGGTACTAACTATGAGGTACACGGTAATTATTGAAAAAGGCGATTCAAGTTTTGGCGCTTTTGTTCCTGATCTTCCCGGGTGTATTGCAGCTGGGGAAACAAAGGGAGAGGTATTAGAGCTAATCAAAGAGGCAATTGAGTTCCATATCGAAGGATTAAAGGAAGACGGGAAGGCAATTCCAAAGCCTTACTGCGATTTTGCGCAGGTTGAAGTCAAGGCTGCATAATCAGGGTGCTTTCAAAAACTAGATTAATACCTTGAGGTGTTATTATGTCTATACACAACCCACCGCATCCGGGAGAAATTATCAAAGAATTATGTCTTGATCCTTTGGGGTTAAGTACTACTGAGGTGGCAAAAGCTTTGGGCATTAGCCGTGAAAAACTATACAGGATGTTGAATGGCCGGTCAGGTATTAGCCCGGAAATAGCTGTTCGGTTATCGATTGCTTTTGCTACAACAGCAGAGAGTTGGATGAATCAGCAAATACAATATGACTTATGGCACGCTGAACAACATCGTGAAGAGTTGAATGTAACTCTATTAACTGCCGCTTAGCAATAAAAAACCTATCGGGATAAACTCGCTTTGAGCTTGCTCACCCAAGGTTCGCATCTCCCCCTAATTTTCTTGTTCGTGTCCCAGGCCTCGCAAGGAAAAAAATAGAAAAGGGGTCAAATCCATTCTTGACTGCACTAGGATTAATGTTTAGTGGAACCTGAAGTCAAATTAGCAAATGGTACGAGGCTGGAGCCTTTGGGTATGCATTCCCAGGGTGCCCCTGGGAACCAGAGGAAAAATGAAAAAAAGGATTAAAAGATTAAAGGTAGGGTTTGTTTAAACCGCCTGAAGGCGGGACCCCAAATCCGTCAGAACAGCATCGTTTATATTTCCGGTAATCTTTATCACCACAAATCCGGTTTTACCCCAATACTTCCCCCAACCTCTCCAAAAAAAGATCGTTCATTTTTCCAGACTTCAAGGAAATTCGGATAAACCGGCCACCCAGCCCTTGAAAGTTGGAACAATCGCGGATGAGAATCTTTCGTTTCAACATTTCTTTTGCGAGATCCGGGGCATGAAGGGCACCGGTTAACTCCAGCAGGAGAAAATTAACCATGCTGGAGTATGGGATAAAAGAATTTTCTCTTGATGCATCTCCGCAAATCACACGAAGCCCCTCTATGAACCTTCCCTTTTCTTCCTGAATATAAGTAGCGGCCTCACTGACAAGGTTAGGGAATTCCAAAAGGATCTCCCCGGCGATTTGCGCGGGTCGGGACACATTCCAGGGCGCGCTCCCCTCATGAAGAATTTCCACCGTTCGTTCCGAGGCGGCGAGCCAGCCCAACCGGAGTCCGGGAATGGCGTAAATCTTGGAGAAAGAGCGTAGGACGATGCAGTTGTCCGGGATGTCACCTCTCAACATGGAATGATCTTCCTCTTCTTCCACGAAGGGGAGGTAGGATTCATCTACAATGAAGAGCACGGATGGAAATCGGTGGGCCAACCTTCGCAACTCCTCCCCGGGAATTAATTGGCCAGTGGGATTATTGGGATTACAGACAAAGAGACAATCAACGTCATTCACTTCCTCCCACACCTTTGTCAGATCCGGGGCAAAGCTGTCCTCTTTCTTTGCAAAGAGAAATTTGGTTTTCACGGAGGAGCGTGCGCAGGAATCGGCGTAATCGGAATAGGTGGGGGCAAGGATCAGCGCTGAACGAGTCTTTAGTAAGGCCGGAATGGAGTAGATGAACTCCGTGGTGCCGTTCCCCACCAGGACCTGATTTTGGGATAGGCCGTGCTTTTCCGCCAGTAGCGACGCCAGGGTATGGGAGTCCACCTCCGGGAGCTGGGCAATCTCTCCCAGCCTTTCCTTCATCCCTGCCATAAATTCTTCGGGAGGAGGAAAGGGGTGGATGTTGCTGCTCATGTCCACGATCTCGGAAGGAGCGCATCCAACAATTTTTGCCGCTTCGTAGATGTTTCCGCCGTGGCCTTTGAGCATTTTTTCCGTTTAACGGTTCAAGGTTGAAAGGGCGTAAAACACGGCAATGTAGCAACTGGAAAAAAACTCGTCACTGGTCACTGGTCACTCGTTACTGATTTGGTTGATTTGTTATTTTCCCGTCCGGGAATCCTGTCTTTTAACTTTTTCAGCAAGTTCTTCGCCCAGACAAACTCCGTAGCCAGGATGCCCAGGGCTAGAGGAATCACCACCACGGCGGGTCCGGGTGTTACGATCATAACAATGCCGATCAATAGCAAAGTGAGACCCACCACCGCCACCACCAGCCTTTTACCCTGGCGGACGGTGTGAAGAATTATTCTTTTCATACGACTGAAACCTCTTTGTCCGAACCGCTAATCATTCAACTTATCCCCGGACAAATACTGGTTCAGCGTTCTCTCCGCACTCTCCAGCGCACAAAAGTCACCGCACATGGAGCAGCTTTTTCCGTCGGCGGCGGTCCGAGACTCCCTGATCTTTTTCGCCTCTTCGGGAAAAAGAAGATTGTTGTACTGGGAATCCCATTTGAAATCCCTTCGGTCCTTGCTTACCTGCTTGTCCCGTTGATCCGCCCTCCCCTTCAACTTCACCACATCACCGATGTGAGCTGCAAGCCTCGACGCCTTGACCCCGATGGCCACCTCTTCCTCGTTGGGGAGGGCCAGGTGCTCCGCAGGAGTGATGTAACAAATCAGGTCGGCTCCATGCATGGAGGAGTGGGCAGCCCCGATGGCCGCCGTGATGTGGTCGTATCCCGCACCAATATCGGTGGGCAAGGGACCCAACATATAGTAAGGAGCGTCGTGGGACATCTTTTTCTGAAGGACGATGTTGGCCTCGATTTCGTTCAGGGGGACGTGGCCGGGACCTTCCACCATCATCTGGCATCCCATACCGCGTCCGATCTCCGCCAGTTCGCAATTGAGGATGAGTTCCGCCATCTGGGCTCGATCCAGGGAGTCGTGGATGGCCCCCGCTCGAATGCCGTTGCCCAGACTAAGAACCGTATCGTATTTCTTCAGGATGGAGCAGACACGGTCGAATTTTTCATAAAGAGGGTTTTCCTTGCCATTGACGATCATCCACTCGATCATCAGGGTACCGCCTTTGGAGCAGAGTCCGCCGTAACGATACCCCTGTTTTTTCATCCTCTCGATGGTAAAGAGGTTGATTCCGCAGTGGATGGCCATGAATCCGATGCCGTCCGCGCATTGTTGTTCGATGAGGTCGAAAAGCATCTCCTCTTCCAGCTTATAGGGGGCGCCGTTTTTTTTCGCCGCCTCGCAAAATGCCTGGTAAAGGGGCACATTTCCCACAGGGAGGGAGGTAACCCCAATCACTTCCCGGCGGATGGCGTCCAGATTTCCCGCCACGGAGAGTTCCATGAGGGTGTCCGCTCCGGTCTTTTCGGCAACTATGGCCTTTCTCTTTTCCAGTTCCAGGTCCATTACATCGCTGGAGGTCCCTATGGAGGCGTTGACCTTGGTCCGTAAGCCCTTTCCCATGCCCACAATGTTTTTTCCGTTTTTTCTTCCCTTGGCGATGATGATTTGTCCGTTTCCAACTTTTTCCCGGACATATTCCGGCGTCACTCCTTCTTCTTTCGCCACGGTTTGCATGGCGGGCGTGATCTCACCCGCCACGGCAGATTCCAGTTCCGTCTTCATTCTTCCTCCCGAAAAATTCAATAATTGATGACTGTCCCTAATACTTTAACAAAAATAGATATGAAGATCATAGTGCGGACCGGGAAGGGCGGAGTGATGGAGTGATGGAGTGATGAAAAGGAACAAAAACGGAATAGTGGAATAGTGGAAGGATGAAAAAAACCAAGTTCCCTACACTCCGACATTCCAACATTCCAGTACTCCATCACTCCAGTATTCCATCACTCCAACACTCCAATACTCCGGTTTTCCGGCAAACAAATTGATTTTAAGCCCCTAGACGTTTAAAATCATCAGTTACACTATGTTCGATCCAATCCAAGCCGACCCGCCGTAGCGGCAAGCTTCGGGGAATACCTTCCCGGCTTATTTCCTATTTTCCCTATAATCCCAACTTCGAAGGAACCACCTAATATGGCTGGAGAAAAGTTTGTGAAAAATATCCTGTGCATCGGCGCAGGTTACGTAGGAGGACCCACCATGGCCATGATTGCCGCCAAGTGCCCTCAATATAAGGTAACCATTGTGGATATCAACAAGGAACGGATCAACGCCTGGCAAACGGACGATCTACCCATCTACGAGCCAGGCCTGCTGGAGGTTGTTCAAAGCGCACGGGGCAGGAACCTGTTTTTTTCCGATGATATTGCGGGGAACATCAAAAAGGCGGACATCATTTTTGTCTCGGTAAACACACCCACTAAAACGTATGGGGAAGGAAACGGCAAGAGTTCCGATTTGCAGTATATGGAAAAGACCGCAAGAGACATCCTGCAATATTCGGAATCGGACAAAATCA
>JAJDAS010000352.1 GCA_029261755.1 Nitrospinia bacterium | reverse complement strand
TAAAGCGGTTTTAGTTCAGGAAGAGCATTATTTAACGGGAGTTGTTCGATACATCCACAGGAATCCGCTAAAGGCCGGAATGGTGAAAAAAATAGAGGACTACAAATGGAGTAGCCACAAAGATTATCTGAAGGGTAAAAGCGGGGAAGCTTGGTTGGATATCGATCCCGTGCTAATGAGCTTTTCAAGAAAAAGAAGTCAGGCGGCAACAATGTGGAAAGAATTTGTAGAGCAGGATTTGGACGATGAAGTAACGAATTTTTATTCAAAAAAGAACCAAAGCAGCATATTGGGAGAGGCAAGTTTCATTAAGAAAATAAAAGAACGGTTTATTTATTCAGACTCCCAGTTGAATATAGAAATTAAGGAGAAAAAAGGTGTTCAGGGAGAAGGGAGAATAGAAAAGATAAATGATGAGGTTTGTAAATATTTCAAAATCTCTGAGGACAAGCTTTTTGCCAGCAGAAGAGGTGAGGAAAATATTCAGCGCCATATTGCCGTCTCTTTGGCAAGAGAGCTATCCGGCCTTTCATTTCGAGCAATTGCCAAAAGATATAAAATATCCTCATACAGAACTGTTGGTTCCCTTTGTTATCGTTTTAGAGAAAAGTTGAAGAATAACAAAAGATTGTCCAGGCACTATGCAAAAATAAAAAAACTATGCAGTCAAGAGTGGATTTGACCCGTTTTTTTGACCCGTTTTTTTCCGAAAATCTTTCTGGCAACTGCTATAAACGATAAGAACATCCCTAAAGCTTGCTAGCTAGTATCAATCGTGTTTAAATTGGTAAGGTATTTACGGCAGACATCAAAAAAAACACCCCAATTAACCCATAAACGACACAGTTCCGGGGGCATCCATGATAAGTTAACGTTTGCAAGTTGTGAACGCCCATAAAATCCCCGTTAGCATCAGCCCGATTCCGGGAAAAGGAGGACTATGAAAAAGCGTAAAAAATGCATTATCGGATTGCTGGTTGCCATTCTATTGATACCGGCAATAATCTATCTCGATTCTGCCCAAGCCACACCCAGGCGGCGGGAGCCTGCTCCAAATTACCAGGTTTTTAACCTGACGGTCAATAACGCTCAAAAAGACACCTGGGCACTTCTTCTGAGGACATATAACGGTGCAACCATTGCAAAATGCGAAACAGGCGGAAACAGCAGTAAATCGATACAAGCCCAAAACAAAACCGATGAAGCCCTTTATGAAATTACCCTTTATCAGTCAACCCTCAATATAGAATGCCACAAAGGGTACGCTTACAGGGGAAGTCATTGCACTAAAAAGTCCGCATATGAATTTTATTTAAACACTGTAAGAATTAAAGGAGGAACCGTATCGGCCCAGGTCAGCAGCGGCGTAAGGGTGACAGTAGATAACAGCACTGTTTTTACTGCAGAATAAACTATGATTTATCTGAACAATGCATAATTTAAAGGAGATTTAATGCAGTCAAGAATGGACTTGACCCCTTTTTAAAAAGTAATCTTTGTCATTATATTGTTTTTTATAAGGCGAAATATTGAGTAAGGGAAAGCTTAATCGAAAATCGGTTATATTTCATTTGAGACGGCACTATATTACAATCAATAACTAAAGAGGCGTGCAATGCAAAAAAAGTTTTTCTTGTATACGATAATGGCATTAATTATAGTGGGACTATCAGCATCACAAGCATGGGCTTCCCCGCCAGTGAGCCAAACAGAAGTTACAATAAAAAATGATCACACAATCACGGACTGTCATGAAAATCAGGTGGAACCCATAATAATCGCGATAGAATTCAGGGCAAAGGTTTCCGATGGCAGTTATTCAACATTTGAGCAGAAAAGAAAAATTATAAGTCCCGGCAGAGCATTCACAATCAAAAATCCTAATGGAAATGGTGCGATCCACGATATAACTATTTATGTTGAATCATTCTACAACAACACATATATAAGAGGGTTTTGCAAATACAGGATGAACATAAATAAATCATACTCAGGCACAAACAATACGGTCTCCGTCTCATCGACAAACTACTCTACTTGGTAGAGGCAGAAAGAAACATTGGTGGTTCACGATAAGGGGTCAAGTCCACTCTTAGCTGCATAAGAAATAATATTTATTTTAGATTAAAGTTCTAAAGTAGCACGTAAATTTGCAATGCAGTCAAGGGTGGACTTGACCCCTTTTTTGACCCCTTTTCAGCGATGGATTGTAGCGTCAGAAACGAAGGTGGCAGGAAATTCAAGAGATCATGCGCGAAAAGATGAAGGAAACCGTGGTAAGAGGGGCGTGCCCAATAATATTAAATGGTACACCTGATTCAATAAACATAGACTCGCACTGCAATGTATCGGTGAGGAAGAAATCAGGAGAGTGGTGAAGTCCGAACGGAGCCAACTTTCAGTGGTTCACCCGGCATAAAACAAAACGCCATTGCAACGATTATGTTAATTCCTTTTTGCATGTTCATTCTGCATCACTTACCACCGGCCTAACTCCTTCATCGTATCGCACGGAAACCTCTCCCAGTGTTTTCCGCAGTTGCTCCAAAAGAAAAAGGGGTCAAAAAGGGGTCAAAAAAGGGGTCAAGTCCACTCTTGACTGCATTGCGATTAAACTTTAGAATGTTGCCATGGCTCGTCCACTAAGAATTGAATATCCCGGAGCTTGGTATCATGCGATGAACCGAGGTGCCGGGTACAGGAAAATATTTTTTGACCAAGAGGATTACCTTTTGTTTCTAACCGCGTTAAAGGAAGCCTGTAATCTCTTTAACGTGTGTGTATCTTCCTATTGCCTCATGCCCAATCATTATCATCTCCTGGTCTTTACT
>JAJDAS010000351.1 GCA_029261755.1 Nitrospinia bacterium | reverse complement strand
ATACTTCGGGAGCGCCGAGCCCGGACTCTTGCCCACTCCTGTTTCTCCGCCAGAATTTTTGCAATTGCCGGCAGAACCCATTCTTTCCCCAAAAAAAATAAACAAGCTAATCCTTCGGTTAGGCGCTTCCGCTCCCGCCGCAGGTGATGCCGATTTCTTTCCCTACTATCTTCTGGTGGAGTTGATCTCCGTCGACTTCAAGGATAGGCTCAACCAACGCTTTCATAAGGAGGGCGGGAAGGAAACCATGTCCGCCTCCCTGGGGATGGATTTCAAAAAGGGTTTTTCCTCCTTGCGAATTAATCTTTCCCTTTCCACCGGCTCCGACCCGGCAAAGGCCATGGCCGCCGTGGAAGCAGAATTGAAAAGCCTATCCAAAAGGAAGTTTACCATGGCTCAGCTAAGGAGGATTCTACCCTCAATGAAAATGGAGGAGGTCTCCCTTCGGGAAAGGGTGCACTATTTCGGAATGATGGCGGCGGGTAAGATGTCGGCGGGTGGTTGGAGCTTTACCCGGAATTTTGTTGATGGGCTGGAGAAGGTGACTCTGCCGGAAGTGGAAAGGGTGGCCGTAAAATATTTTTCCAACCCATCTCTTTTCGCCACGGCCCTGGTCCCTGGAGGCGAGGTAAGAAAAGTCTCCCCGGAGGAAAAAAAGGAATACTATCCAGGCGGCAAGGACAGCTCTCTAACTTCTGAGGATAGCTTGAAACTGGTGAAAGCCTGGAAAGCCTCGGGAAAAGGAAGAGGTTTAGAGGCAAAGAGAAGGGGAGGGCAGAGCGCAGAACCTTCCGGTGGTAGAGATATTAAAGAAACGGTTCAACGGAGGGTACTGAAAAACGGATTAACTGTCTTGGCAAAGAGGTTGGCTACCGATGGGATCTTTGCTGTTCATCTCCTGGTGAAAAATCGCTCTCCAATGGAACCCCGTGGTAAGGAAGGGATGGCGGAACTGCTTCATAATCTGCTCGACTACGGCACAAAGTCCCGGACCAAGGAACAGCTTCGGGACCACCTCATGGCCTTGGGCGCAAAGCTGAAGACGGCGGACAATCCGCACATTCCCTTCGACAACTACTATCAAAGCAGAGAGTACAGTTATATTCGCTTCGAGACGCTGGACGAATATTATCAGGAAGGGTTGAGTCTGTTGTCCGACCTGGTTCGCTCTCCTCTCCTGCTGGCGGAGGATGTGGAAAGGGAAAAAAAACAGTTGATCAACCTGGCAAAGGATAAAGAGGGGAGTGCAAAAAGCCTCTCCTCCAATCTATTGTGGGCTTCCCTGTTAAAAGGGAAAGGAGTTGACGCCCCCATCCATGGAACGCCGGAAAGCTTGGCCTCCATCAACGTTGAGGACCTGGTCCGGTTCCACCAAGACTATTTTTCTCCGAAAAACTTAATCCTTTCCGTGGTTTCCGGGTTGGACACCGAAATAGTTATGAAAGTTGTTGAGGAAACCTTCGGAAAAATGAAAGAGGAATCGACCAAGACCTTACAACAGGCTTCCCCACCCGCAGAAAAACCCAAAGGGTCAGTCAAGGGAAAAACCATTCGTAAAAAGCTGGGCAAGAGCCAATCCTATCTGCGATTAGGAAAGGAGGTTCCCGTGGAGTCGGAAGAGGAGGCCGCAGTGAAGATCCTCGGCGTTCTACTATCGGATCGTATCGCCTTCCAACTCCGCGAAAAAGAGGGACTTTCCTATTCCCTTTGGGCCGGTTTCTGGAAGGTGGAGGGAAAGACTTTTTTAAGCGCCGCCATGGGGACCACGCCGGACAAGATTGAAGCCGCTAGGGTTGGATTGTTGCGAGAGATCAACAATTTTTCCAAATCGGAGATAAAGCCCGAGGATGTGGAAAGAGCCCGGCACAGGTCCGGTTCCACGAAGCTCATGAGGAGCCTCACCAGAATAGGGCAGGCATACTTTCTGGGCTTAGCCGAATTTCAGGGAAAGGATCAAGAGACCCTAAGCAGAGAAGCGAAGCGTTTGAAAGAGGTAACCCCCGCCCAGGTCCGCTCCGCCGCAAGGAAATACCTCAATACGGACGGGGCTGTGGTGGTGATTGTGGAGTGAGGCTTATCAGGAAAACCAATGTGGAAACCGAACCCCCGGATCGTAGTCAACAATTTGAGATTATCGCTGATGAACGTTTTAGATTCTCCAAAAGAATTTTTGTCCCTTCAGGAAAATTTATATATAATAAGCTTGGATACAGGTTTTTCTAAAACCCGGAGCATGGAACCGTGAACGATTACAAATGATTTGCTGTCAATATATGGAGGTAATTATATGCTTCTCGAATACGTCAATAAATTAATGAGTAAAGCAGTTTACGATAAATTGGAGGACAATAGCTTTTCCGGTAAAATACAGCAATGCCCTGGTGTCATCGCTTTTGGAGAAACACTTTATGAATGCCAGGAAAATCTAATTTCTTCTCTTGAGGGCTGGCTGATAGTAAAAATCAGGCATGGGGACAAAATGCCTGTGGTAGGTCGGATTGATTTGAATCAAAAAATGCCGGCCCCTGTTGAAAAGAAAGTTGCTCTCCATGGGTAAGTGGAAACCATGCAAACGGAGAGATTTCATAAAGAAGTTAAAAAAACTTGGTTTTGAACCACCGGAAACGGGAGGCCGTCACTTTTATATGCGTTATGGGCACTATACACTTACTCTTCCAAGTAACAGTGAGTATTCTGTCCCACAGCTAAAGATGCTTCTAAATGAGATTGAGCAGGGTATGGGAAAGAAAATCTCATTAGAAGCTTGGGTGAACTGTTAGTAGAGGGCCTCAGGATCACAAAAACCTCATTTCTCACCATACTCCTTCCCAAAATACGGCTACATTTTAAGCGCGCTGGATAGATAAAGAAACCTTCCCGTTGGTTGTTTTTTTGGAGGACTGTGTCACTGCGATTTTGATCTTATTGTTTTTTCAGCTCTTCCTTCCTCTGTCCTCTGCTTCCTTCCTACTGTCCCTTTTTTCCTTCTTTATCCTAAACAGTGTCACCAAGCCAGATATCAAAATTGGGATAATCACCTAATAAAAACATGCCGGAAAGTTTTTTATTCGGATCAACGATACCTTGACATTTGTCTATTTTTATCAGTTTTGAAGCAATATCTCCTGAACGTAAATACCATAAATAGCCCTCAAAGGAACTTATGCTATCTTGGTCGTCATAAGCTTCTGCCGGAGTTGGGGTTTGACCATGTAACATATCCCATTGATATTTGAATTCTGAACGCGCGTTATCACGCTGACAATAAAAGGTATGGTAGAAACCCGCCTCACTATGATAATCACCATCGTGAACGTGTACCGTCGGGTAGAAAAGTTTTTGACTGTTACGTGTAGGAAACTCAAAGGCCATTGGGTGTATGACGTTTTCTTTTTTATCTTCCTCTTTTGACAATGTGATCTTCAGCTGGAAAACAGCAAAACCGTAGTCAGTGTAATCCGGCATTTTCTTCCAGATTTCATCAGCTAAACGAAAGCGGGGATCAAGTCTGTGGAAATCGGCCATGGTAGGAACGTAGGAGGCTTCATAATCTCCCACATCATGAACCACTAACCTTCTCACTGGCTCATTATCATCAAAAGTTTCTTCAAGATATAAAGGTTGATACTCTTGTTCACAGACCCTGGAAAGATCATCAAAAAAATCAGGATAGCCACTCAAGTCAATAAATTTCAGCGCATCTTCGCCACTTCCCGGGACAACTGGTAGCGGTAAAATCATGGCCGCTCTGGTACGTGAGGCAATAGACAGACTGTAAGAGATAGCCTGATAACCTGGCCTCGTGTGGCGGGCAAAGATATTGGTTTTACTAACCTTGAGCCAGTATTGACGGCTAGCCTCTTCTTCCTCAGCAGTAATAATGCACATTCATTCCTCCTTTATACTAAAACCAATTTGATTTTCGGTTTTTAAAATCAAATTTTGGTTGCAGTTAATGCTTAGGAATGGCTCAAGAATAACTTCGTCATTTTATCAATTGGTTCGTGGTACTGCAGTATAGTTCCAATCTGGTAGACAGTCATCAAACCAAATTGGCATTTCTTCAAAATAATCAGCTGAAGCCTTCTTTCCCGTTTGAT
>JAJDAS010000350.1 GCA_029261755.1 Nitrospinia bacterium | reverse complement strand
GTGCGGGACGGCAAGGGTCAAAAGGACCGAGTGACCGTCCTGCCCAAGCGAATTCAAGGGCCGCTCCGGGAACAATTGGAACAAAGTAAAAAACTTCATGAGCAGGACATAGCGGACGGCAAGGGAGATGTTTACATCTGGCCGTCGCTGGAGAGGAAATATCCGAACGCGGCGCGGGAATGGATATGGAAGTATGTTTTTCCGTCGAAAAGTTTTTCCGTGGACCCAAGGTCCCATAAAGTGCGCCGCCATCATATTCATGAAAACGCCTTGCAAAAGGAGATAAAAAAAGCCGCCCATAATACGGGCATCAACAAAAAGGTAAGCACCCATACTTTACGCCACTCCTTTGCCACCCATCTCCTTCAAAGCGGATACGATATCCGCACCGTGCAGGAACTGCTCGGACATGAAGATGTGGCCACCACCATGATTTATACCCATGTGCTGAACCAGCCGGGAGTGGCCGTTAAGAGCCCGTTTGATATTTAGCGTCGGTTCACGAATTTTTAAAAGATTTTGTTGCTACTCAGGTTCAAGGGTTCTGGGTTCAAGGTTGAAAGGTTCAGGGTTAATAGCGTTAATAATTGAACACCAACTCGGAACCCAGAACCCGTGCACCATGGCTCCACAGGGCTTCGCCACTATGGAGCCAGCCGTAAGAGCGCAAGACCCCGGAACATTGAACCCGTGAACGGCTACCGATATTTATAGCAGGAACAAGCCCATGCATCTTACGCCGAGACAAAGAGAGATTTTTTTATATATCCGAAACTATATCAGGAAGAAAGACCTTTCTCCGACGTATGACGACATTCGAAGAAAATTCGGCTTTCGTTCTTTTAACGCCGTGTTCAAGCACCTCAAGCAGCTTGAAGAGAAGGGGGTTATAACCAATCAGCTTCATAAAAAAAGGGCCATTGCCCTGGTTGAACACGGCCCCCCATCCGCCGCCCTGGGGCTGCTGGGAACCGTGGCCGCAGGCGAACCCATTGAGGCAATAGAAGAGAGGGAAACCATTGCCGTTCCCCGGGAATTCCTGGGAAGCGGGGAAAACTTTTGCCTGAAAGTGAAGGGCGAATCCATGATCGACGATGGCGTCCACGACGGAGATATTGTGGTTGTCAATAAAAGGCCGGAGGCCCGGAGCGGAGAAATGGTAGTGGCGCTGATCAATAATGAGGCCACATTAAAAAGGTTTAACAAGATAAAAGGCGGGGTGGAGTTAAGGCCCGCAAATCCCGCAATGAGGCCCATTCGCGTGGTTTCCGGAGATTTCAAGGTCCTGGGCGTGGTGACCGGGCTTTTGAGAAAATACTGACCGGATATATGGCAACCACCGCGAAGCGGTTTAGTTCAACGTGTTTTAAGCAAAAAATAAAAAATTCCACTAAAAATAAGTTTCTAAAAAGTTCGTATTATAATTGCCTGATTTGAACTGAGGGTGCTGAAGAACTTTTTGGTGAAAGGGAATAGTGGTTTGGATTCCACCAAAATGGAACTCTTCCAACGCCCACTTAAGTTTTGCCAGGGCAGCTTCTCTGTCTTTATCGAAAACAATTAATTTTGCAATCAGAGAATCGTAAAAAGGCAAAACGTTGTACCCGCCGTATATTCCGGTATCCACTCGAACCCCCAACCCCCCTGGAATATTTAGAGAGGTAATTTTTCCTGGAGAAGGAACAAAGGTTTCCGGGTGTTCTGCGTTGATCCTGCACTGTATGCTGTGGCCTTGAATCCGGATGTCCTCTTGCTTAAACGCCAGTTTTTCTCCCGCCGCGATTTTTATTTGCTCTTTGATGAGGTCTACCCCCGTTACCATTTCGGTTACCGGATGTTCTACCTGAATTCTAGGGTTGACTTCAATAAAGAAAAAATCTCCACCTTCATCTACAAGGAATTCCACTGTTCCTGCATTTGCGTAACCAATTGATTTCATTGCCTTAACGGCTAATTCTCCCATTTTATCCCTTAATTTACCATCCAGAGAGGGAGATGGCGCCTCCTCAAGAAGCTTTTGGTGTCTGCGCTGTATGGAGCATTCGCGTTCCCCCAAATGGATACCATTTCCATGCTCATCGCACAGTATTTGAAACTCAATATGTTTGGGATTTTGAATATATTTTTCCAAATAAACTTCATCGCTGCCAAAAGATACCTGGGCTTCACCTCTTACTATTTTTAAATATTTTTCAAGTTCTTCAACATTGCGTGCTACACGCATCCCTCGTCCGCCTCCCCCGGAGACGGCTTTAATTAATATGGGAAATCCGATTTCTTTTGCAGCGAGACTTATTTCTTTCCTGGTTTCACATTTTCCGGTATAACCTTGGATCACGGGAACGCCAAGCGAGAGCATCAACTCTTTTGCCTTTGCTTTGTTCCCGAAATTTTTGATTTGTTTGGAAGGTGGACCTATGAACTTAATGTTACATGTTTCGCAGATTTCGGCAAAATCTGGGTTTTCCGCGAGGAAACCATATCCGGGGTGGATTGCATCAGCGTTAGACACCTCTGCTGCGCTAATGATGGAGGGAATATTGAGATAGCTTTGTGAGCTTTTTGCGGGGCCGATACAGTAAGATTCATCGGCAAAACGGACATGAAGAGAATCAGCGTCTGCCGTAGAATGTACGGAGACAGTTTTTATGCTTAGCTCTTTACACGCGCGGATAATTCGAAGTGCGATTTCCCCCCTGTTTGCAACCAAGACTTTCTTAAACATTAGAGAGGTTCCAGTAAGATCAATGGCTCACCAAATTCAACCGGTTTTCCATTTTGGGGTAGGATTTCAACTACTTTTCCACTTACGTCGGACTCAATTTCATTCATCAGCTTCATAGCTTCGATTATGCAAACCACTTTGCCTTTCAGCACGGTATCGCCCACTTCCACAAATGCTTTTGAGTTTGGCGATGGAGCCCGGTAGAAGGTTCCAACCATGGGAGATTCAACTTGCTGAAGATTTGTTTTCTTGTCCGACTTTAAAAGAACGGGGTCAGGATTCGGGGTTTGCCTCTCCTCAATAACTTTTGCAGGTAATGGAGCGATAGCTGGAGCTGCATCCCTTTTTAAGCGAATTTTTTTTCCGGATTCCTCAATTTCCAGCTCTGATAAAAATGGGTTCTTTTTAAATATTGAAATAGCTTTTTTTATCTCTTTTTCATCCATGGCATAAACAGGCAGTAATTAAGGTTGTAAAGATTGATGGTAGTTAAAAAGTTCCGTTTTTGTAAATAGAGATAACAACTCTACATTTTCTTTTTTAAGGTTTTCTTTGCCCCCCTCTTCCCGATCAACTAAGGATACAGCAAACTCTACTTTGGAACAAGATTCACGGGTCCTCTGGACTGCCTTTATAGTAGACTCTCCCGTTGTTACGACGTCATCAAAAACCACCACCCGATCTTCCTTGAAAACCTCACCTTCTATCCATTTATCAGTGCCATGGCCTTTCGGGTTTTTTCTGACTACAAATGGTCGAACCGGGTCTTTAACGTGAAAACTATGCATGGCAACTGCAAAAGCCAAGGGATCAGCGCCCAGTGTTAGGCCCCCTACGGCTTGAATATTTTTTCCCTTGATGAAATTTTCAAACAGCAAGCAACCGATATAAGACATGCCTTCCGGATTCAGAGTCGTCATTTTGCAATTAATATAATAGCTGCTGAGGATTCCGGATTGCAGTTTGTAAATTGGCTTTTCCGAATAAAGAAAGGATTTTTGAACCAACATTTTCAATAAACGTTCTTTCATATCCATCATTCTTTTCCCTCTAATATCAAAGTAAATTCCCCTTTTAAATGCTTATGCTCAGAAAGTATGGCTACTACCTCGGAAATGGAACCTCTGACAAACTCTTCAAAAATTTTTGTAATTTCACGCGCAACAACAATATTCCGGTCATGAAAAATTTCAGATATTTCTTTTAAAGTGCTTAACACTCTATATGGAGACTCAAAAAGAATGATGGTCCTATCTTCTTCAAAAAGAGAGTTAAGCCGTTTTAATCTTTTACCTTTTTTCCGTGGCAAAAAACCTTCAAAGACGAAACGGTCAGTTCGCAGACCGGAAACCGATAATGCGACAATTGCCGAAGAAACCCCCGGGATGGGTACAATTTCAATATCCTGGGAAATAGCTTCTCGGATGACTACCGATCCAGGGTCTGATATTCCAGGAGTACCGGCGTCAGAAACAAGGGCAATAGATTGGCCGGTTTTTAGTAATTTTATAAGGCCAAGAGCCTTGGGTTTTTCCTTTCCCCGGTAATAACTGATGATTCTTTTTGAAATTCCATAGTGATTGAGTAGTTTTTTTACGTGGCGAGTATCTTCCGCTGCGATTATATCTACTTCTTTTAACAAACTTATGGCACGAAAGGTAATATCTTCTAAATTCCCAATGGGGGTGGAAACGATGAATAGTTTACCCTCTATTGTATTGGGCATTTGATAGTGAGATGCTTTTCTGGGTTGTTATTTTGTCGCCTAGGTTGAACCAAGCTTACCAGGTGTTTTCCCGGAACCTGTCGGAGGTATGGGGCCGGCACTTTTTTTATTCAACGACTTAGGATCTTTTGTTATCATTTCACAAGACCCGTCAAATATTGCGTTTTCGTCGATATGCAAAGAAGGGGCCTTAATGTTGCCGATAAGTTCGCTTCCTGCCATAATTTCGACCTTTTTAGAAGCCACAAGATTCCCATGTATTTTTCCTTGGGCGATAATGGTACCAGCAGAAATTTCTGCTTTGATATTGGCGGACTTTCCAATAATTAGAGTATCTTTGGTCCTAACTTCCCCCTCAAATTTTCCGTCAATTCGGGCGGTTCCCATAAAAGTGAGGACTCCCTTGAACTCCGTTTTTTCACCCAAAACAGCAATGATTTCCTTCTCCGAATAAGATTTTGTGTCCCCCATAATATTTCGCATGACTCCCCCTTAGTTACTGAATTGAAAAAACTTTTAGTATTCGCTCAAGTTCTTCATCAGAATAAAAATTAATAATTATTTTTCCACCCTTTTTGCCTTTGGTCATTAGAACTTTTGTGCCAAGAGATTTTTTTAAATCATCTTCTAACTTGGTAAGAAAAATATCTTTTTTTTCAGTTTTAGTTGTTTGAGTTTTTTGCTTTTGGTTTTTTATTTTGGACTCTACCTCACGAACCGACAAGCTATTTTTTAATATTGCATCCCGTAGCTTGAGTTGTTCATGTGGGTACTGGAGAGAAAGAAGTGCTCGAGCATGCCCCATGGTTAAGCTATTTTCTGCAATATCCTTCTTTATCTCTGGCGGCAATTTTAAAAGTCGCAAAAAATTAGCAATGGACGACCTGTCTTTTCCTACACGCTTGGATATTTCATCCTGAGTCAGATCAAACTTAGTGGACAACTTATGATAAACATTTGCCTCTTCGATAGGGTTCAGGTCTTGGCGGTGAATGTTCTCAATAAGCGCCACCTCCAGAGTTTCTAAATCAGATAAGTTCATGACTATGGCAGGAATTTTTTCTAATCCTGCCAACTTTGCGGCACGCCAACGTCTTTCGCCTGCAACTATCTCATACCCATTTTTCTCTTTTTGTACAATAATAGGCTGGAGAATACCTTTTTCCTTAACGGAGTCAACCAGTTCTTGCAAGTTGCCCTCGTCAAAGTTTTTTCTCGGCTGGGCTTTTCCAGGGAATATTTTAACTATTGGAATATCTGAAGTATTTGTTCCAAAATTGTTTAAATTTTCCGGTTGTTCAAGCGGGATGAGGGCTCCGAGACCTTTCCCTAAAGCTTTTCTTTGCATTTTGAATTACTTCCTTTGCTAAATCCAGGTAAGCGTGTGCGCCTTTAGAGTTATTTGCATAAAAAGCAATGGGTTTTCCATGGCTTGGCGCCTCGCCTAAGCGGATATTTCTTGGAATGATCGTGTCAAAAAGATGCTCTTGAAAATATTTTTTAACTTCTAAGAAAATTTGGTTGGATAAAACGGTTCTGGAGTCAAACATTGTAAGCAGTATACCTTCAATAGTAAGCGAGCAATTTATTGAGGCCTTTATAGATTTTACGGTGGTAAGAAGCTGCGCCATTCCCTCCAAAGCATAGTATTCACATTGGAGAGGAATGATAATAGAGTCGGAAGCTGCTAATGAGTTTATAGTTAATAAGCCAAGTGAAGGGGGGCAGTCGATGATAATAAAATCGTAAGATCCACTCAACAAAGCCAATTTCTCCTTTAATTGGGTATTTCTGGAGGTAAAACTTACCAGTTCAACCTCTGCTCCATAAAGGTCTGGGCATGAAGGGATTACATCGAGATTATCAACAGCAGTTTTGCAAATGACATCTTCAGGTGGCATCTGTCGAATAAGGGAATCATAAATGGAGCATTGTATTGAATTTTTATCTATTCCAAGCCCGGATGTAGAGTTAGCTTGCGGATCACAATCAACCAGAAGGACCCTTAAGTTTGCAATGGCTAGGGACGCGGAAAGATTAATAGCTGTGGTGGTTTTACCTACACCCCCTTTTTGGTTAACAACACTGATGATTTTTGCCATAAATAAATAAAATACGTGAAAATGGTCAAGAGGAACAATATAGCATAAACAAAAAATAAAAAAAATGTTTTTGGAGGGAAAATTTGAAGTGTGAACAAATTTGTGGGGAAATGTTTCACGTGGAACATTTTTTTATTTCCAAAAAAGTATAATTACCCTCGCTTGGGCGGGTTTTTGGAAAACTAGTTGTTATAATTTCAATCTTCCCTCCAAAATATTGTAATAGCTGGTCAGCGCCAGAAAGAGGATTGTCCCCCTTTAAAACAATCCACCTTCCCCCTAATGCCAAAAGATCAAAGCTGGCCTTTACGATGCCAAAAAGGTTCCCTACGGCCCTGCTCACAATATAATTGTAGGTGAACCCGGGAGGAAGAAAAGTATGTAGAATTTCACATCTTGCCAGAAAGCAGTTGTAGTTTTTAAAATCAAGTTTTCGGCATACATTTTTCAAGAAGCCAACTTTTTTGGACCTGCTATCAACAAAATCTATCGGTAGCTCAGGACAAGATATTTTTAAAGGAATCCCGGGAAACCCAGCTCCGGAACCTAAGTCTAAAACGGTTGGGTTGTGATTCACATCAAGAAATTTTTGAAATGATAATGAAATCAACACGTGATCAAAAAGTTCTTCTGGTGACTTGGCGCCAGTTAAATTAATTTTATTGTTCCATTTTGCAATTTCATCTATATATAGTTGAATACTCATTATTTGGCTATGCGAAAAAAAGTAGCCCGCTTTAGAAAGGTGATGCTGAACTGATTCAAAATTTGTTTGGTTCATATCAATGTTCCACGTGAAACAATGTTAAATTACAAAAAAAATCTATAGTGGTTCTTCCGGTGGGATAGGTTTAATTAAAGATGGGTGATTATTGGTGGGTGAGTTGACTTCCTTTGATACGCTGTAAGACACCATCAGTTTGGTAGGATAAGGGCACAGTAGCTCGGAGAGCTTTTCCCCTGTTGAAGAGTCATCTAACCAAGCCGCCACTTTTTCCGGCAATAGTATCACAGGCATACGGCTATGAATATTTTGTAATAGCGAATTAGGTTCAGTTGTGATAATAGTGAAAGTGTTGATTATTTTCCCGTCAGATCCTTTCCACGAATCCCAAAGACCGGCAAAGGCAAAAGGGTTTTTAGATGCCAAAAAAAAGTACATAGGCTTTTTCCCTAAAGAGGTTTTCCGCCATTCGAAAAAACCATCAGCAGGAATAATGCATCTGCGATTCTTTAATAGTTTTTTAAAGGCAGGTTTTTGTTGAAGGGTTTCCGCCCGAGCGTTGATCATTTTATTTCCAAACGAAGGATCCTTTGCCCAGCTAGAAACCAAACCCCATTTGAATAGTTTTACAATCCTCTGGTTATTCTCATTCAAAATGATGGGTAATAGCTGAATTGGGCAAGCATTATAATGTGGAGCAAGTTTTTCTGTTGATGGAAAAACTCCAAAATGTTTAGCCAGAATGTTCGATTCAGAGAAAATAGAGTACCGTCCACACATAATAAATATATACTATAATATTTTGTTCACAGATTGGAATTAAAAAAGGTTTTTCTTTTTCTGAAACTATTTTTAACCTGGGAATTTTGATAAGATTTTGTACATGGCGACCCATATCCCAAGTTTCCCAAAAGTTTCAGCTATAATTCCAACTTATAATCGTGCTGCCTACTTGCATGAAGCAGTAGAATCAGTATTAACCCAAACTTATAAAAATATTGAGATAATTATAATTGATGATGGTTCTACGGAAGAGCAAGAGCAGTTCCTCTATGAGCGGGCCAAAACATATCGCCTTATTAAACAAGAAAGACGGGGGGTTTCTGCAGCCAGGAACAGTGGAATTGTAGAGGCTACAGGTGAATATATTGCCTTTCTCGATTCCGATGACCTTTGGGATAAAAAAAAGATCGAAAAACAGGTTGAGCGCATGCAATCTCTCCCGGGAGTACTAATTGGCCACACGGATGAGATTTGGATTCGTAATGGCATCAGAGTTAACCCTATGAACAAACATAAAAAATGTGGGGGGTCAATATTTTTAAAATGCCTACCACTTTGCTTGATAAGTCCGTCTTCAGTTATTATTCGGCGTGAATTATTTGACACTGTCGGATTATTCGATGAGTCTCTTCCAGCATGTGAGGACTATGATCTCTGGCTGCGGGTTACAAAAGACCATGCTGTTGATTACCTACCGGAACCACTTATCATTAAAAGAGGAGGACATTCCGACCAACTTTCAAAAAAATATTGGGGAATGGACAGGTTTCGGGTCCGGGCCTTGGAAAATTTATTAAAAAATGGAGAGCTTACTAAAGAACAAAAGGAAGGAGTGCAAAAAGTATATAAAGAAAAATGTCTCATTTTATCCAATGGAAGTAAGAAGCGGGGTAAGGTGGAAGAAAGTCGCAAATATTTAAAAATGGCGGAAGAGGCATGAAGCTTCCCAAACTTAAAAACCAACTGTTCAGACTAATGGTAAGAAAAGGCATGGTTTTTGCTTATACAATATGTTAGCTGCTAAAGTGTTGAATAATTGACATAAAGAGCAGATTTTAATTTAGAAAAAACTTGTGAAAATTAATAGTTATTCCGATAAGTAATGCTCATAGCTGTATCGTTCATGTTTTTTTGACATTCGGAGGATGGTAATACTTGGTGAAAGAAGAAAAAAGCGAATTAATAAATTGGAAAATAAACAGAATTAATCTCTAATACAAATCTCTTTTTTCAGGAAAAAAATGTTTGTATCGAAAAATACACAAATAATTGCTATTGATATTGGGTCCCACTCCATTAAATTGGCTCAGCTTAAAAAGAAAAAGAATGTTTTTGAGCTGATGAACTTTGGCTTAATGCCTCTTGAGCCGGATTTTATCGTAGATGGAGCTATTGAAAATTTCGATGGAGTAGCGGATGCAATAAAAAGGTTGTTACTTTGTGAAAAAGTAAAAACGAAATATGTTGCATCATCGGTTTCAGGCGAATCAGTAATAATAAAAAAGATCAGTGTTCCGGTAATGGACGAAGAAGAGCTTGCTATGTCGATAAATGCGGAGGCTGAACAGTACATCCCTTATGATATAGATGAGGTAAATGTCGATTTTCAAATCTTGCCAAAAGAGCCTTCCGAGGAAGCAGGATCAAGCGAAGGTGAAGAACAGATGGATGTCATCCTTACGGCAGTAAAAAAAGATGTTATAGAGTCACGATTACAGGTTTTGACGGCTGCGGGTCTTTATCCCGTTGTAGTTGACCTGGATGTTTTTGCAATAGAAAACTGTTACGAAATTAACGAAGATGTGGATCCTAGTAAAATAACAGCTCTGGTAAATATTGGAGCCAATAATACAAATATTAATATTTTAGAAGGTGGCGTAACTGGATTTACAAGAGATATCTCCGTTGGAGCCAATGTTTTCAATAGGGCTATCCATAAAGAGTTCAATGTTTCCCAAGAAGTTACGGAACAGCTAAAGTATGGAATAGAAGTCGAGGGAATAACTCAAAAACAAGTTGCTACGGTTATTGAGGCCTCCATAACGGATCTCACCCAGGAAATACATAAATCTTTTGAGTTTTTTAGCACTGCCAGGAATCTAGAAGTTAACAATATATTGTTGAGTGGTGGAGCGGCTATCATGCCTGGACTTGATGTACTAATTTCTGAAAAACTCGAAAATAAGAAAACAGATGTTTTAAATCCATTCCTGAACATCAAAGTTAACTACAAAAACTTTGATCCGGATTACCTTGATACAATTGGCCCCATGGCTGCCGTGAGTATCGGACTGGCCTCAAGGAGGTTTAACGATAAAACATGATTAAAATTAACCTTCTAGACTATAGAAAAGAAAGAGTACGAACTAGCATACAGATGGAAATAGCCATCTCACTGGTTTTAGTAATGGTTACACTGGGAATCATTGGTTTTATTTCGTCCTTACAAGGAAGCGAGATAGCTGACTTGAAAGCCGACATAGATAAAAAAAATAGAGAGCTTGCAAGTTTGAAACACGTTGAGATCAAAGTCGCGGAATCCGAGAAGATGCAAAAAAGGTTAGAGAACATTGTCGAAACGATTACAGGCCTCAAGAAAAATCAAAAGGAACCGGCGAAGCTATATGATGAGTTGATCAATAAACGCCTTCCCCCTGGCGCTATGTGGCTGGATCGCTTAGATGAACAGGGTCAAGCTATTGTTTTGGAAGGCTATGCTTTTCAAGATAGCGCTATTTCCATGTTTATGGAGTCCATTGAACAGATGGAGAAGTTTTCCAGTGTGGACTTGATATATGTAAGGCAAAAAATTATCAAAAAACGGAAAATAAAAAATTTCAAAATAAACTGTGTCCTCAAAATGCCGGAAACGATCTGAAAAAGTGTAAATATCTAAAATATCCTTTTGGAAAAAACTATGAACCAAATTCTGGATCAAATTCCTTATGAACAGATAAAAAGTGTTCCCGAATGGCAGAGATGGGCAGCCGTAGGTGGTGTGCTTGCTTTGATTTTCGGGTTGTACTTTTATTTCTTTTATAGTAAGGGAGTGCAGCAAATTAAGGTTTTGAAAGATGAACAGAAAACGGTTGAACATAAATTAGCAAAAACGAGACAGCTGGAGAAAAAACTTCCGGAATTAAAAGAAAAAATAAAAATTCTTGAAGAACAACTGGCACAAGTGAGAAAAGAGCTTCCCAGTGAACGAGAAATACCCTACTTTTTAAAAACCATTAGTGAGCAAGGAAAAAAAGCAGGGCTTGAATTCCTATTATTTCAACCTGAACAAGAAGTTGAAATGGATTTTTATGCAAAGGTCCCTGTAAAAATAGAGGTTAAGGGTTCTTTTCATAATGCAATGACTTTTTTCGATAAAGTTCGGCATTTGCCAAGGATTGTTGATATCGAGAAAATAAGAATGCAGGTCCAGAGGGGGAAGGCTGGGAAAACCACTCTGACAACTTTTTGCTACGCGGCTACATACAAATATATTGAAGGGGCTGAAAAAAAGGAACCTCCCAAAAAAGGAAAAAAATAACTTATCCGGGGTTTACTTTAAGGTCCTTCCAATACCTATGAGTTCTTATTTAGTGAGGATACTCGTTTGTATTTTGCAGAGCAAAATATTTTGATGGTTTTGATTTGCCCGATTCTTCCATTATCTAATCTCGCCTCCCCATTTGCACCTGCAATTCCCATAACATCTTGTATCGTGCCCAGTAGTTTGAAGACGGCGCCAGCACCCTTTTTCGCTGCTATAAAATTTTCCATAATCCAGTATTTTTTGGTTCAGTGTAACTTTCGGTACGATTTTTGCTATATTTACAATTGTCAGCTTAAGTGTTAACAATTTGACGCCAATAAAATGAAAAAAATAATTATTGCACTCATTGGAATTCTCTTTGCCGGCTTTATTGGCATTGGATTCTTACAGTTTAATAAAGAAAAGCAGGTAGTTCGTTCCTACCCGCCCCTTTATAGCGCTGGAGAAAAGAAGGTTGCTTCTTTCATCCCGGATGGCGCTGCCATCGTCTTCTTTGTTAAAGGATTGGGAGAAAAATGGGAGCAGCTCCTACAAGCAAGTTTTTTCCGCCAATTAGTTGAAAGCCAAACTTCACCCCTTATCTCTTCATTTGGCCCGCTTAAAGAGAATGCCGGAATCAAAGAAAAAGCCGAACATTTCTTGGATGAAGAAACAATCCTGGGGGCTTTTGGACAAGATGTATCCGTGGCCGTTTATCCTTCTGAAAAGAAGGAAGAAATTTCTTTCCTGGTTGTTTCCAAAACAAGCCCACTTTTTAAAGTTAAAGAGCTTATTTACAGGCAATATCATAAATACATTGGTGTTGGGAGTTTTGTAACCCATCGGCTGGGAAAATTCTCGGCATCAACCATTCCAGCAGCTTTGTATAAGCCCCAGGTACACTACGCATTAGTTGATGGGAAAATTATTGTCTCCAACTCAATTGATAAATTGAGAGATTCTCTTGGGATAGCGGAAGGTAGGGAAATTCCGGCGATTGTCCATTCTCCAACTTATACAGAAAAGGTTGAAAAATCATTAGCCGGCACAAGGTACGGAATGTATGTGGAAAATGAAAAACTTGAAGAATTATTAGAATTGACTACGGATTCAGAAATAAATAATGAAGATATAAGTTCCTGGATAGAGTCATCCTTTTCAAAAATTACTTTAAAAAATGGGATCCATGCTCAAACAAAATTTTTTACAAAACCTGAAAAGCAGACCATTTGGCAAGAATGCTTAACAGAAAATCCGGTGGAGATTTTTCAGGGCGCAAGTTTTATTCCCTCAAATGCAATGCTTTACCTTGGGGTAAAAGGTATTGATGCATATCGTTTGTTGGATGCCATCTCCGATGAGTTTTTGAAAGGAAATCCGTTGGCCCAAACCATCCTTTCCTCTAGATCAAGCGAAGGCGAGAACTCAATAGAGGCAAAAAGAAAAGAAATTTTTTCCGTCCTGGGCAGTGACTGGAATTTAGCAGTGATGGAAAAAGGCACTGAACCAAGTCTGTTCCCAGGAGTTGTTGCTGCGGCTGAGGTGAAAAATGTTCAACAAGCAGCCAATATTATAGAAGAGTTTCTTGGTTCGGAAAAAAAGGCATTGTTAAGCAAAAGAAGTTATAAAGACTTAGAAATCAACCAGTTGGAAGATAACAAAATCTTCAGGCTTGAGTATTTTTTCTACGATAATTATTTAATTTTCTGCACTGACGAACATACTTCAAATATCGTAATTGACACAATTAATCAAGAAACTCCTTCTTTCTTGCAGGGAAAGGCCAATGTGGCCTTCGCAAATGCTCCTGATAGCAACTTTTTATTCCATTTGGATGTGGAAAAAATATTCGATTTTTCAAAAACAAATGGAAATACATTGCCTCTGGGGCTATGGCTAGATCAGGGAAAAAACCAGGCATCATTGCAAAAGAAAATGGACCTGTTTAATGCTGTTGGTAAACTATCAATAGGAATGGTATTTACACCTGAAGAAATAAATGCCAACACATTTGTGTCTCTAAAAGACCCCTCTGTGGTTGCGAAAAAAATCAAACCACAACAAATTCCAACTTTGGCAAAACCACTGCCTCCGGAACCTAAAAAACCTTCAATTGTCCCACCGACGGAAAAATCCGAAGAAAAAACTGTAATGGTACCTACGGAAGAAAAAGCTGCATCTCCTGTTGAACCTGAACCTCAAGCAGTTGAAAAAAATGAAGTGCTACCACCATCGGAGGAAAAACTCGCGAAAAATGAGAATATTAGCCTGGAAGGAAAATTAGAATCAGAGGAAGCTTCAGAAAAACCTATCAACCAAGAGGAAGAAACTGGAAAAGCTGCCAGCGAAACTGCTGAAGAAGATTTTGCTTATAGCGGCACATATAAGGGCAAAGCTAAGCAAGATCCATTTGCCTCTCTTATTGACCTTGAGCTTGCACAAGTCTCTCAAACAGTGGATTTGTCTAGCCTTTGGAAAAGATTATCAAAAATCGAACCAATCAACTTATATGTTTTCAAATATGTACAAAGGCATAACCCTAAACTAATAAGCAAAATAGAAAAATTCACACGGGATTTTAGGAATACCAAAAAACTGGGGAAGATGTCTGGCGAGGAAGTCACAAAAAACA
Source organism: Nitrospinia bacterium (assembly GCA_029261755.1). Taxonomy (GTDB): domain Bacteria; phylum Nitrospinota; class Nitrospinia; order JACRGO01; family JACRGO01; genus JACRGO01. The sequence goes on along the minus strand of JAJDAS010000350.1, from coordinate 16,237 downwards.
TTACAGAATATTCTTCAACGGTAGCGAAACTGAATAAGAAATACAAAAGCAAAATAATCCATCCATTAAATTTTGACCTCGATACTCTTGCCCTTGTAGGTATTATACAAGGAGAGAAAAATAATTTTGCCCTCATACAAACCGGAAATCAAAAAGGCTACACTCTTTACGTAAAAAATATCATCGGAGCCAATTTTGGTGAAATTGTTTCAATTACCAAAAGTAAGGTAATAATTGAAGAAAAGTGGCGAGATTATCGTGGGAAAATTTCTACGGAAACCAAAGTGTTTGAACTCAAAAAAGAGGAGGGTTAGATCATGGCCAGATCACCATCAAGAAACAAAATACATGCAATTTTAACGTGTCTTACAATTATTAGCTTGTTCATTTCAGGGTGTGCTACCAAAGAAAAAAAAGCTGCGGTAGTGGAAGAGTCGGCCCAAGCCCAGCAAACGAAAACGTCCGCTGTGCCCTCGGAGACAGGGAATATTATTTCTTTGGAGTCGGAAATCCTGCCAGAGCAGTTGAACATCATCATTCAATCGAATGAGAAAATCCAATATAGTGCGTACAAATTAACCGATCCTGAAAGGTTAGTCCTGGAACTGGATAACACAACGCCGGGAAATTACCAATCTCCCATAGTGGTTGACCAGGGAATCGTTCGCAAAGTAACACCGGTCTTTTTTCCCGAAAGCAATACCACACGGATTGAAATCGCCCTGGATAACCCAACGGAATACAATATAGTGAAAATAGGTGAAGAGTCCGTATCGGTTGAAATTAAGAACAAACCGGAAGAAGAAGCGGAGTCTTTTGAAAAGTTAATGAGTGAGGGCGCACCCAGGGAAGAAGCAACCCAAAGGCAAGAGTTTGAAGAAGCCAGTGTGAGGCCCGACAATGCCAGCCCTACTACGGAAAGCTTATTACTTGCTGGGAAAGAACCACTAAAGGCAGAGGGTGAGGAGGAAGAATTCATCTTCACTGAAAAAGCAAAAAAGGTTTATTCAGGGCAAAAAATTTCGCTGGACTTTCAAAAAGCGGATGTGAAAAACATTCTACGTTCCCTGGCGGAAGTGAGTGGCTTGAATATCATTACAACACCGGAAGTGAGTGGAACTGTAACCATGAGACTTACAAATGTTCCTTGGGATCAAGCTCTCGATATCATCCTGGCAAACAATAAACTTGGAATGGAACAAGAAGGAAACATTATAAGAATTACAACATTAGACCAGTTGAATGCGGAAAAAGATGCGAAAATAGAGGCTAGAAGTAAACTTCTTGAGGAAAAAAACGCCAAGAAAAAAGCAGAGCCGTTATTTACGGAAACAGTCCAAATTAGTTACGCTTCTATGGAACCCCTAAAAGCAAACCTGGAAGGGCTCAAAAGCGAACGAGGAAGTATTAGTACTGATGCAAGGACCTTTACGTTGATTTTGGTTGATATTAAGGAAAACCTAAAAAAAATGAAGGCGTTGATTCGTATTCTGGACAAACCAACGGAACAGGTCAGCATCGAAGCCAGAATTGTGGAAGTTAGCAGAAACTATTCAAAAGGACTGGGTATTCAATGGGGAGGTTCTTCAGGAACTACCACCAACCGTGCCTTTCCCGCTACCATAGGAGTTACAGGGGGAGGAGCAGCAACACCATCAGGTGCGGGTAATTATGTGGTAAACCTTCCTGCAGCCACCGGCGCGGGTGCTGGTGGGGCCATTGGGTTGCTCCTTGGAAGCATCTCCGGCACAGAGTTCCTCGACATTCAATTGAGCGCTTTGGAAAGTGCGGGTAAAGCAAAAATCATTTCAAACCCAAGGATTACCACCAAGGATAATGTGGAAGCAATAATCGAGAGTGGAAAGGATATACCATTTGAGACGACTTCAACAGAAGGAACCAGCACGGAATGGAAAAAAGCTACTATCAAGTTGCAGACAACTCCACATATTACTCCGGATGGTTATATTTCCCTGCGAATATTAGCAGCGAAAGATGAGCCTGACACTTCCTTAACATCTGCAAGTGGCGTCCCAACAATAACCACCAGAACTATGACTACGGAGGTTCTAGTAAAGGACGGAAGCACCGCCGTCCTGGGCGGGCTTTTCAAAAAGAACGAATCAGGTTCGCAGAACGGAGTCCCTTGGTTATCAAAAATTCCCGGTTTAGGGTATTTCTTTAAAAATGAAACCGAGTTGGATGATGAAGAAGAACTTCTTATATTTATAACCCCGAGAATATTAAAAAGAATCCATGCAAAAGGAGAGTCCCATGCAATTACAAACTAAACAGACCAAAAATATTTTTTTGCTTGCCACCGTTGTTTTTGGAGTTCTTTCCTTATATTTAATAGGGTGTGAAAAAGGCCCATCTACCAACTCTGTTGGACCAACACGCGCATCACAATATACCTTGAATCTAACGGCCAGCAATACGGTGTTACAAAAAGGCGGAGGCTCGGTCACTTTGACTGCAACCGTATACGGAAGCACGGGTGCCTTGATAGATGGTGTAGCTGTTGATTTTTCTTCAAATCCGACGGGAGTCTCAGGTCAAGTTACTACAGCCAATGGCCAAGCCGCGCTAACAGCTACTATTACACAATCAACAACCGTTGTTGCAACATTAGAAGGCTCCAGCGTTCAACTCAGAATAGTGGTAATGCCGTAAAAATATGCTTTTGTTTAATGGTAAATATTATAAAATTTGCAATAATGGCAAGTTATTTTTGACCCGTTCCTGAAGTATGGGTGAACAAAAAAAAAATGCAACGCATTTTTCCATATATTTTACGAAAGATATTTCGATTTTTTTGCATAGTTAAATTTGCAAAAACCCTGCCGCATTAAAAAGGGTTACAAAAAAAGTAAATATTGTAAGCTTTCAACATATAGCCAACTTTTTTGAAAGGGCTCTAAAATGAAAAAAATAATATTACCATTTTCCATGTTCTTGTTTTTTTTCGGCTCTTCACTTTTTTTCTATTCGGCTTGTGATTCTAAGAAAGGTGAGAGAGTTCCAACCGCCGCAACCACGGCAGCTGTTACCGGGGGAGCAGGTGGCACTGGCACAACAAGCACACCTGGTACAGGTGGCACAACCGGGACAACAGGAGGTTCCACCGCAAGGGTGATTTCCATTTCAACAAAAGGAAGCGGATATATTATTGGCAAGAACTCAAGCTTGGCCATTTCAGCCACGATTACCGATTCTTCCGGAAATCCAGTTGAAGGAGACGTGGTGAATTTCACCATCGATAACAGCGCCATAGCCTCCCTTACCCCAAATGAAGCGGGAAGCACTTCCACCTATTCAGTCAAAACGGATGCTACCGGGATAGCAGCGGCAAACGTTTACTCAGGTGTCCGGCCGGGAAAAGTTGTGGTATACGCTGCTGCGGCAAACGCCACAAGCCAACAATTGGCACTGTTTTTATCCTGGATTACCATTACTCCAACCACTGGAACTGTAACATTTGGAGCCGCTTGCTATCCTGTAATAATTGAACAGTTTTATGTCACCGGGAATGCCGGTACAGTAAGCTGGACAAATGTAAGAACGGATTTGGTGACTCTTCAAGAAGTGGAAGCTGGCAACTTTCTTCGAAGGAGGGCAGTTACTACTGCTGCTTGTGCGGGATGGACTGGGTTTGGCGATACTATTTTTGCAACCGATGAAAGCGGAAATCACGCCACATCTACTATAGCGGTTACGGCTACTCCTCCTTAAAGAGGAAGGTACAGCTACTCGGTTGAAGCTCTCTATTGGCTGGAAAGCTTTTTTTCTGTCGAACTAGAAACAGCTGTGGGTTTTTCAGTTGGAAAAGATAGCTTTACTGATAGAGAGCGTTATTTTTTAAAACTGCTCCAAAAGTTGGTTTAGCTTTTCTCGATCCTTTTGAGTAATATTCGTTCCTTTATTTTCACTAGCACCTTTCACCTCTTTCTGTGAAGGGGTAGACTCTTTTCCCCCCATTGTCCCAGCTTTTTCCGCAACTATTTTCTTAGCGCTTTTTGTGGCTTGTTTGACAGAGTTTATATTGCCACTCAGATTTTTTTTGAAGATATCAATCCTTGTCCTGAATTTTACCGATCTACCCATATTTTCTTCGGAAAAAGCCCAGTTGGAAAGTTCCCTGGAAATGTTGATCAAATAGGGAGCCAAGGTGGAATTTCTTAAAGCAGGGGAACCAATAGCCGTGAAAAGGGATAGGGGAATCATTAGGAGGGCGAGTATCAAAACTCCCCTTGCAAAACCAAAAGTCAGCCCTACTAATCGGTCGGCTGCGGAAAGAGCCCTGGCCTTATAAATCAGACGACGCAAGAATTTCCCCGTCAAGTTAACCAAAATAACCACTAGAATAAATATAGAAGCAAAAGAAAAGATCTCTCTACCCTGCGGATGGTTAATGATCCCATGCAGATTGGCGGCAAATAAGGTATAAGTCCCCGATGCAACTAAATAGCCTATGACATAGGACGCAAGAGAAAAACATTCACGAACAAATCCCCGCAAAACCCCTATGACAACGCTTATTCCCACAGCAACAATAAAAAATATATCTAACCAGTTCACTTTTTATATCCTTTCTAAAAGGTACGGGAGAAAAACCACTCACATAGATTCTACCTAAATCACACGATTTTTTCACCTATGGAAATGGTTGGTTTTTTTAGATTCTTATTTTAATCAGCCCATGGCTGCCTAACCACCATGAAAAATTATAGCTAGATCCAATTCCGATTAAGTGTTCCATGGTGATATACTGTCCAAAGATAAATTTTTTTTAGACTCTAAAAGTTTAGCAAGAAGGTAACGAACTCTTCATTACTTTCTTTTAAATTCTTGATTTTTTGGAGAAAATTATAAAATGTCTCAATCGCAAAACTCCATATGTGCCTACCATCCTGGAAAAAAGGCGGCACACCTGTGCCACAAATGTGGGAAACCCATCTGTTTTAATTGTGTAAGTGTCTGGCAGGGAAATTATGTGTGCGAGGAGTGTGATCCAGATTTTGCTGGCCAGGCAGGAGAGAAAGACGCTCAGCCGCCTCGGAAAGAGGCCGAAAAAAGCTCAATTCAAGGCTGGTTTGCCGCTATTTTGAAGAACCCCAAATTCGCCAAATGGATACTGGCATTTTCTCTGATTTTATTCGTGGGCACTTTTTTCTTTGTTTATAGTATTGTAAAAAACCCGCCCCATGGAAAACTCAGTATTTATCGAATTGCTTATTACCCGGTAAAAAGTGAGGGAAAAACCATCACAAAACTCTTGGAGGAGAAAAAGATTCCGGCGGAATGGAAATCCCTTGAAAATAAATTGACCCCGGACGGAGGTTTTTTTGTTTATTTCCAAAACTCGAAAGCGGAAAACTCTACACCACTCTGGTACGTAAAAGATCAAACCCCTTATACCATCAATAAAACCTCACGTAGTTTTTGTAACAGCGAAATCCCTGAGGCAACCATTTTTTCCGTGCAAGGGATAACAGAAGCGGAAATTTTCCAGTATGTTTATGGCCAGAAAGGAAAAAAATGAGTAGAGAAAAATAATAACCTAAACTCGGAATTGAGGAACTAAGCCAAAAGGGTATTCAAGAGCAAAGAGAGACTAAGATGCTGATTGTACCTAGACCAGTGTAATTGCAAGCTTTACCCACTATACATCCACCAAAAACTCTTGACTTTAACATCCTCCTTACCTTATATTTATGAACTCTAAAATGGGGGAAAACTAAGAGAATTTTTTAATTTCTGGACTACCGGAGGTGTCAATCATGCCTGAAGAAAAGAAAGACGAAGAAAAAATCCCCTATTGGCAGGTGTTTTATGACGATATTATGCTGCTCTTTTTCCTAAGCGCGGCAATTACCTTCATTTTATATACGGTTTGGGGATTGATGGAGATTGGGAATACACCTGTTCTGCCCGAGGTTACTTTTGACTAAGGAGTTTTAATTAATGCCTATATCAGCGCCTGAAAGGATTTGGTGGAAGCCCGCCGGTAAAGAGGAAAAGATCTGGATAGCCGTGGCATTGACTTGGTGTATCTTGATTACTTTGATCATGCCGTATTGGCACATTACTGGGAAACAAAACCCACCCCAGGAATACTATAGGGTTTCACCAACAAAATTTGCCTCCATCGTTGAGAGATTTACACAAAAATACAAAACAGGAGAAGAGAATGGAGTCGCCATCGTTGAACCTCCTGAAGGAGATATCTTCATTGCAGGTAGCCAGTTTGTCTGGCATCCAATCCTGAAGCTTCAGTCGGGAAAGACTTACCGGCTTCACCTTTCCTCTACCGATGTCCAACATGGGTTCTCCATCTATCCACTGAATATGAATTTCATGGCCCTTCCCGATATGGACTACGTCTTGACCATTCAACCCGACAAGCCGGGTGAGTATTTTATCATCTGCAATGAATTTTGTGGCGGTGGCCACCATGCCATGACCGGGAAAATCATCGTAATGTAGGGAGGTTTCTTAATTTATGGAAGATTTTAGAACTTGTCCAACAACTGGCCTTAAAGTCCACAAACCGGCAGAACTGCTTATTAAAATCAATGCTGTAACCAGCATTGTCTTTTTACTGGTGGGTGGGATTCTTGCTTTATTGCTCGCTCTTACCAAAATGCCGGCTATCCACCTTCTCTCTTCGGAGCTTTTCTACAGATTTTTGACGTTACACGGTATTGCCATGCTGGTGGCCTGGATCATTTTTTTCGAGGCGGCCATCCTCTATTTTACTTCGGCGGTCCTCCTCAATTGCAGGCTTGCAGCTATTAAAATCGCATGGTTGGCTTATATCCTCATGCTCGGCGGTGCAGCACTAGCCGCCGTACAAATATTGTTGGGGAATGCTGATGTGATGTTCACTTCCTATCCGCCACTCCAGGCCCATCATCTATATTATTTGGGTGTCATCCTGTTCGCGGTGGGCGCTATTCTGGCCAGTTGCGTTTTTTTTGGGACTCTCGTGGTTGCAAAGCAGGAAAAAACATACGAGGGTTCTTTGCCTCTGGTTACCTTCGGAGCGGCGGCAGCGGCCATCATAGCCATTGTCACTTTGGCCCATGGTGCCATTATTTATATTCCAACATGGCTATGGGCTCTAGGAGTTGTTGACCACATCGACGCCCCTACTTACCGCTTGATCTTTTGGGCATTCGGCCACTCTTCCCAACAAATCAACGTATGCGCCATGGTGGCCGTTTGGTATCTCCTTGCTGCGGTTACCGTGGGAGCCAAACCCGTAAACCAGAAGATTTGCCGAACGGCTTTTGTTCTTTATATTTTATTCATCGACATCGCATCCGAGCACCACATTCTGGTGGACCCGGGTTTCAGCGCTGCACATAAAGCCTGGAACACCGGATATTTTATGCATTTGGCCGTTCTGGCCAGCATGATTCATGCTTTGGCAGTTCCATCCTCCATTGAGGTCGCCTTGAGGAAGAAAGGTTACACTCAAGGGTTATTCGAATGGTTAAAGATGGCGCCATGGGGCAACCCTGCATTTTCAGCTCTCGCTTTCTCTGTTGTTGGTTTTGGATTTCTTGGAGGAATCACCGGCGTAACCTTTGGCACGGAACAGATCAATATTATCGCTCATAATACCTGGAGGATTACCGGGCACTTCCACGCTACTGTGGTGGCCGGTACCACCATGGCTTTTATGGGCCTTACCTATGTACTGCTTCCCTTAATCTTCAGAAAAGAGCTTGCATTCCCTACCCTGGCAAAATTTCAACCCTTTGTTTTTGGAATTGGGGTGATGACCTTTGCGGTGGGAATGATGTTCACGGGGGCTTTCGGAATGCCCAGGCGCCATTGGGACTTTAGTTTTGCGGATGCAATATTTCCCATTGCCACTGATCCCACTGTTATGATTACCCTGAATATCTTCGGTTTGGGAGCGCTTTTGGCCGTAGTGGGCGGAGCCATGTATATCCTGGTTTCTGTGGGAACCCTTTTAATTGGGAAAAATATAGAGTAGACTGTTTGGGTTATTTTTGAACCATCTTTTGAAAAGGAGGTGAGAATAGGAAATGTCAGAAAAACACCAAGGTTTTGAAGCACCAGGCTCTTTCACCTTAATCATGATCTGGTTTGCCATATTTGTCTTTGTTTACTTTTTGAATTGGAAATATCTAGGCGCAATTTGGCCGGTAAACTAAGTTGGAAATTCCAGATAAATAGCTATTTACCTGGGAGGGGGGATTCCGGTTCCCCCCTCCTTCTTTTTTTAATAAGGCGTATCGTAAGATGGAAGACAATTCGAGTGTTAAAGAAAGGTCCGAAAATATCATGGCCTATTTGACTCTTTTTAAAATTCGGATTGCGCTCCTCTTTACCTTTACCGCTGAATCTGCTTATATCCTGACTGTAAGGCAGGAAGCTTCCTTAACGGTGGCCTTATTTCTTGCTTTATCTACCATGCTTGCCTCCATGGCTGGCGGGGCGCTGAACCATTATTTCGATTTTGATATTGATGGAAAAATGAAGCGTACCAGTTTACGCCCCCTTCCCAACAAAATGATCCAAAATCCCCGTATCGTTCTTGTAAGTGCGCTTCTTCTGTTGGCCTCTTCCATGGGCGTATCCTTTTATTTCCTGAATTTTACCGTTTCTTTCCATCTCTTCGGCGGAGTATTTTTTTACATCGTGGTTTACACGTTGTGGCTCAAGAGAAAATCCTGGATAAATATCATCATCGGGGGTTTGGCCGGGAGCTTTGCCGTTTTAGCCGGAGGCGCCTCAGCGACGCCGGATCTTTGCCTTCCACCGGTAATTATGGCAATTGTCCTTTTTTTATGGACGCCCTCTCATTTTTGGAGTTTTGCCATCGTTCACAAAGAAGATTACAGGAGAGCAGGCGTTCCCATGCTCCCATTGATTGTAGGCGATCATAAAACGGCGATTTATATCTTTATTAATACTCTTCTGCTCGTTTTTTGTTCTCTCCTTCCGGTGCTGTTAGGACATTTAGGCGTTATTTATTTCGTTGCCGCCGCTGGAGCGGGATTGTTTTTCCTTTACCGGAATGTCCAGCTCCTTAGAAATACTACCCGCGACATCGCATGGCTGAATTTTAAAGCCTCCATGGTGCACCTTTCCGTAGTATTGCTAGCTATTATCCTCGATATTTTTCTGCTGCCTCCAAAATAAAGTTTCAAAGCTTTTTCTTCCAAACCCCTGTAACCCAGTTTGGCCATAAGGTTGCAATACCGTGTTTAAAATAAATGCCGTCTTGCCTGTACTCATCGGTTTTCTTTTTTTCCTACCCCTTCCTGCAGAATCCATAGGCTTCCTTTTTAAAAGCAAAAAAAAAATATATGCGGACGCCTTGGTTGCTCCAAATGAGGCCGTGGGAAATAAGATTGGTAATTTCTTACTTGTTGACCAGGATGGCAAATCTTTTGAAATAAGAGAATTTACTGGAAAACCTTTCATTGTTACCTTCATTTATACTTCATGCCCGGATATCTGTCCCAACCAACTCTTGGCTCTGGGAGAGGTGGTTCAATGGGCCGGAGATCGTTTTGGCAGAGATTTTAGGGTGCTAACAATAGCTTTTGATGTGGAAAACGATAAACCCGAAGTCCTGAAAAGTTACGGAGAGAGCTTCTCAAGCAATTTTGAAAACTGGAAATTTGTTACAACTGAAAACTCCACGGATATGAGGAATTTCACCAGGCGGTTTGGGTTTACTTATAAAAAAACAGCAAGTGGTTATGACCACTTAAATATGCTGTCCATCATTGGTAAAGATGGAACCATTATGACCCAGTTTTTTGGTGATCAATATAAACCCGAGGCGGTTTGGGAGGCGCTACAACTGAAAACCCCCAAAAAGCTGGATTTGACCAAGTTTTCCCTGGTGGACCGATTCCTTTTTTTCTGTTCTTATTATGACCCTGCCACAGGGGAGTATAAGCTTGACTATATTCTCATTGGACAGTTCGCTATTCAATATCTTTTGGCTTTTGGAACGATTCTTTTTGTAACCAGAAAACAAATATACTCCCTCTTTCACAAACTTTTCTTAAGGACCGGCCAGACTGGCTGAACCAAAACTATGATACACTCTATTCTTTATCCTATTTTAGGATTTCTCCTTATGCTCATGGGCGGATTCATTGGTGGGTTTTTTGCTTATGCTTCTGAAAATGACCTGACCCAAAAGCACCCGGTGACTGCTAATAAGAAAAAACAGTTTTATGGCAAGATATTGCAGTACTCCTCTTTTGCGGCTGGAATCTATTTCATTGTTTATTCAGAGATTGAGTCCTCCGCTATACTTGCGGGACTTATTTACCTTTATGCGGATTACGGGTTTCCCAAAGTAATGAGACTCAAATACGAAAAAATCTTTGCTGGAAGCCCTTCAGAGGCAAAAAACCAGGAAACGGAATAGAAAAGGCATTAAAACCGATTGGAAGCCAAGGCATTTTTTCGTTATTTATACATTTTCGTGCTCCTATTTTTGCTTGGAGCCATCCTGGTTTTCGTGATCGGGGGCATTTTTTCCAAACCCAAAAAAACCGAGACCCATTCCGGGGTCATTCTCGACGAATCCTCCCTCACACCAACACAAATAAAACCTACCGAGGTAGGAGAAAAGACAACACCTACCATCACCTATACCCTGGATTGCTCCCAAATTGAAGAATGGGTTTATTTCGATTTCTCCAGAGGGAGCGTTATCAAAGGCGCTGACAAGAATTCACTGGACTGGGACCTTGCCTTTAAAAGGGCAAAGATATTAACTAACGGAGGAGAGACAAATAAAAAAGGGCTGGGTGGCGCGTTGGTTTTGGAATCTGTAAAATTTGAAACGATAGCGGAGTTGCCGGAAAATGCATCCTTTGAGAAAGATTACAAGTCTTATAACAAATTGGAAAAGGAAAACAAGGCTCTGGACAAGTGGTACGAATACAACTACCTTAACCACCGTCTGGAACCCAAGCCGTCTATTTACATCATAAAAACCGCCGATGGTAGATTCGCAAAAATGCAAATCTTAAGCTATTATTGCGAGGGAGAAAAAGCCGGGTGCTTTACATTCCGATACGTTTATCAGGGAAAAAAGTCCAACAAATTGGTCTTATAACTGTTTTTATTTAAAATTCACCAATTTAAAATAGTGCTTCTCCCTTAACCTTTTGGTATCACTGGTTCCAAATTTTGTATCAGTCCTCATCATCCCATTACAAGCATATTCTTTTTTTATCCTATCGAATCTACATTTCTCATCAAAAAAGCCCGTCCCATGTCGTTTAGTCCTTGAGTATTTTCTGGAAAAATTATAATTCTTGAGCCACTTATACTTTACACCGTTTCCGCACCCTACAATGCAGATTATTTTTAAAGACCTCCCGACTTTCTTGATTTCGAAAAAATCTCCAATTTCAGGGTTCTGCCACACCCCAATCATAAAAGATTCCAGCTCTTTTTGCGTTGCTTCTTTCGTTTCTTTCTCCGCTTTTTTTACGGTTTTGTGAGCAGACTTTTGCTCATTTGTTTTGTAAGCCGGTTTTAAAGTGGATGCAATATGGTATTTTTTCCTAAAGTTGGCTATACAACGCTCCTTCTTAGTGATGTTTTCAGAATATTTTCGCTCGCAGACACGTTTTTTAGCATGTAGGAAATCTTTTATATTTCTTTTTTGTTCCTTGGAACTCTCAATAAATGTCTTTGCCTCTGATGGAAATTGGGAACGGAACTCCTTCAACAGGTTTTTCCCCATAAAGCAATCCCCACGGAGGTCACCTTCCAGACTAGAGCATTTATTGGATAGTTTTTCCCTCCATCCTTCACAATCGCTTCCCGATTTATTGCAATCTTTGATAAGCCCTTTTAATTCCTGAACCTTTCTATCATGTACCTTTTCCCTCTGGGGTCTTTTTGAGGAAGCTGCCAAATCTTTACAATAAGGTTGAAAAATGGCTTGCTTGGATGTCTTATTAAGGCATTCAAGGTAAAGTAACTCAGAATCCTTTTCTTGGGAATGATTAACGGAATCAAACAAACGTTCCAGCTCTTTAAGGGATTTTTCAAAAAAAACGCAATCGCACTCTTTGCCCTCCGAAGGTGCTACAAAAAGAGCCAATAAAATTGTGATTAGTGGAAACATATAAAAGCTTTTGTTTTTTCTAATTTGCATACCCAGGTTTCTCCTCAATAGAAAACAGCTTCAAAATCCAGTCAAGTTAATTATGGCGAAAAAAGGAAATCGGGGCAAGGGTTCTAGCTTGGGAATAAAGTTGGGAGCATCGGGGAGTTGGCAAATTTCAAGGAGGGAGACTATCAAAAAAGTTTAAGCTTTTAGGTCCAAAATGGAGCCAAGCATTTCACTCTGAGTTTTAATGGCGTTGATGGAGGCCTTATATCCGGTTTCCGATAGCATTAGGTTCACACTTTCCCTGGCGATATCCACATTGGAAATCTCCAAAAAACCGCTCAATAGCTCACCTCGTCCGCCGGAACCTGGAGTTCCTGAACTGGCGGCGCCGGAAGCCGATGTTTCAAAATAAATGTTGTCTCCATTGGATTGCAAACCTGCTGGGTTATTAAAGATGGAAACCTCTACTTGGCCTAAAACAGTGGTTTTTCCTCCAACCAAGGCAGAAACGGTTCCATTTTTGTCAATAGAAACGCTGGTGGCATTTCCAGGGATGGTAATGGGGGGTTGGAGGGTATTTCCATTTGCATCGGTGAGCTGGCCTTGGCTGTTTTTGGTAAAATTACCACTCCTGGTATAACCGGTCTTTCCATTGGGAAGGCTAACTCGGAAAAAACCCCGGCCATTGATAGTGAGATTCAAAGGATTGCCGGTTTGCATCATAGCCCCGGCTTGCTGGCTGATGGTAACAGAAGCTACTTGGGTGCCACCCTGCTGGGTTGTCTGCTGTACAGCACTGCGGCTTTTATAACCAGCGGTTTGGACATTGGCCAGGTTGTTGGAAGTGGTTTCGATTTTTTTGGTAAAGGCAGTCAAGGCGGATAATGATGCGCTCAATCCTTTAATCATCGACTTTCTCCTAATAACCTTTTCGTTTGGGATAAGCTAATAAGCATTAAATTTTTCAGATTCCTTAAAAAGTAATATATTATTACCAGGGCTGGATGTCAAACGCCCCTAATGTTTTGGCTTAGCATTGAAAACACCTTTCACTGTTCCTCACCGGCTTTCAATATTAATAGAGCAATAGTTGCGCCAATCTTATTTTACTATGAGTATTTTAATAAAGTCCTTTGTTTTCAAATAGATAACGTCCCCTAACTGTGGAAAGCCCTTGTTAAGTTGTATGTTTTATTAGACCTGTGGTGAGCTAGATATTCCGATCCTGAGCTAAAAATCAGATTTCCGGTCTAACTTGGACTCTTGCCCATGCGATTGCGCTTTTTAGCTTGATCCGTTATAATTTTTTTACTGTTTTCTTTCCATGGTGAGGGGGGTGAGAGGATCTCCAGCTCCTTTCTCACAACAATAAATCGGCTTGCCTTGTCAGGCCAATTTGTTGCTTTTCCCAGTTTTCCCCATGAATTTCCAATTGATATCGCTCCACCGCCATGAAGATAAACGGGGAGTTGCCCTCAATCCGTTTGATGAGATTTTAGAATCTTACGGCGATATTCAAAAATTTCATGCTTGTAGTCTGAAAAAAGGAGCGGTAAGAGGCAACCATTACCATGAAAACCTGGAGGAATATATCCTATTCCTGGGCTGCAACTTCCGCTTGCTAACCGAGGACATTGCTTCTCAAAAAAGACAAGAACATTATTCCAAAGGCCAGGACGGGCAACTTATAAAAATTAATCGAAAAGTCGCCCATGCTATCAAAAATGAAGGGGAGGAAACCTTGTACATTCTCTGTTTTTATCTCTCGAAAGATCCTGTAGCCGTGGAAACAGCTAAGCACCAACTTCTTTGACCAAATCTACGCTCCTTTTCTCGTAACTTTGAATACAATAGCCTTCCTTCCTTTTTCTCCCAAACAATCACTCAATAAAAATTGATGGAAAAACTACTGGAAGAAAAGTCATCCATAACCGAGGAAAAATCCACTTCCTTAATTCCTCTTGATCCTCTTGCAGCCTATTTAGCGGAAATCAAACAATACAAACCTTTAAGCGCGGATGAAGAGCGTGAAATTGCAATACGCTACAAAGAAGAAAATGACGTGGAGGCGGCTTATATTTTGGTGACCTCAAATCTCCAACAGGTGGTCACCATTGCCATGACATTCAAAAGAGATTTTCAAAACATTCTCGACCTGATTCAGGAAGGAAATATCGGCCTCATGCAAGCAGTGAAAAAATTTGACCCTTTCAAAGGAAATAGGCTTCCAACCTATGCATCATGGTGGATTAAGGCGTACATTCTCAAATATATTCTGGATAACTGGAGACTGGTGAAGGTAGGCACCACCAATGTCAGGCGAAAGCTTCTGTACAATCTTCAAAAAGAAAAAGAGCGGCTGGAAGAAGCGGGTTATTATCCCACTACTAAACTGCTGGCAGAAAAATTCGGCGCTTCCGAAACCGACATTGTCGCCGTGGAAAAAAGCATCGGCGCTTCCGACATTTCATTGGACTCCCCAATGGGAAAAGATGATGATTCTCTCAGGTTGATGGATACTTTACCTTCTCAGGAAGAGTCGGTAGAAGCGGGTTTTGCCGCGAAACAGATCAGAGAGAAGGTTAAAGATACAGTTGATAGTTTGAAAGGAAAAATGAACAACCGGGAACTGGAGGTCCTTGAAAACCGCATCATGGCTGAAAGCCCCTTAACACTTCAGGAAATCGGTGATAAATTCGGTGTAACCCGAGAAGCAGTTAGGCAAATAGAAAAAAAACTATTAAAACAAATTAAAAATTTGCTTAAAAAAGAAATGCCTGATGTTAGTGATTAAGAAAAGCCGTTCCCTCACGCGGGGATTGTGTTACATAGTTCTTCAGTGCCTTATTGACCAGGATCCGGCATGGCCTTTGACAGGCCGAATAAGAAATCAGCGGACAAGTCGTAGCCGTACCGTTTGCTGAGATGGACGTTGCGCCAGGCCATTTTGTACTGGCGGAGGCTGTAGTACACCATGGCCAGGTTGGTATAGGTTAACCCAAAGTCGGGCTTGATGGCCGCAGCCCGGTTGAAATGCTCAATCCCTTCCTTTCGTTTACCCCGCAGCACGAGTGTCATGCCCAGATCGTGTTCAGCCAGATAGTTGTTCGGGTTTAGATCCAGGGCACGCTGGAAAAGCGTGTTGCCGTCCTTCCAGTAACTCACCTGAATCCGCGCTAGAAACATCAAACCCAGTAGGACCAAAGCGGTCATCGCTCCCAACAAGAACCGGCGTGCTTTGACCCGATCCGGAACCCCCCAGCTGATCATGATAAAAAGTCCGATGAGCGGAATATAAACATAGCGGTCCGCCATGGCCTGGTGACCCACCTGTACGATCCCGATGACCGGCAATAGGCTGCCGAGATACCATAGCCATCCCATAAGGAGGTAGGGAGTGCTGCGCCTCAAGCGAAGGGCCAGAACAGTGATCAAGATCAAAAAGAGCGCTGCAGCTATGACCTGCCACAAGGGGAGCGTGCCTTCAGGATGAGGATAGAAAGGGGAAAGCCGTGTGGGGTAGAACATGTTTGAGATGTACCCAGTATAGGCGAGCAGGGCGTTCTTGATCCGGTCCACCAAGGAGAAAGCCTGCATGGCTCCCGCTTCTTTCTGCACAATCATGGTAATTACGCAGGAAGCGATAGAAAGGGCGAGAAGGGGTACCTTCTCCAGCACCAACTTGTGCAATGGCGATCGATTGAGCGGCCAGTAATCCAGGAGGAGAAGCAAAAAGGGCAGGGTGACCGCCATGGGCTTGGCCAGGAGGGCCAAGGAAAAAAATAGCATCATGAGTAGATAACGGGATACGCCCTTTTTCCGGGTGTACTCAAGATAGGCAAAGAGTGTAAGTATCATGAACAGGAAGCAGAGCACGTTCTTTCTTTCCGCCACCCAGGCAACAGACTCCACATTCAGCGGGTGTATGGCAAAGAGGGTGGCTACGAACAGGCTCCGGAAGAAGGCAGAGGTCAAACAAAAGAGGAGGAGAAAGAGGAGCAAAGCGTTCAACATGTGCAGGATCAAGCTGGTTAGGTGATGTCCCTTGGGGTGCATCCCATAACAAGTTACATCCAGTTGGTGGGAAATCCAGGTCAGGGG
>JAJDAS010000349.1 GCA_029261755.1 Nitrospinia bacterium | reverse complement strand
GTTTGCGGCAGGTTTATCTGTATTTGCGCAATGAGGAGTACACGGCCCTGGAATTCAAAACCCCTGCTCTTTACAAATACGTTCGCCACCCAATCATGCTTGGCTTTATTATTGCTTTTTGGGCCACGCCAAAAATGACTATCGGCCATTTGGTATTTGCGGTTGCGACAACGGCCTATATCCTGATTGCTATCCAACTGGAAGAGCGGGACCTTAGAACCATGCACGGAGCGGATTATGAAGATTACCGGAAACGAGCCTCCATGCTTTTGCTGTTGCCAGGAAAAAAGAAATGAATAATTCCATAAAAGAGCATTGGGAAAGAATATACCAGAGCAAAGAGCCCTCGGAAGTCAGCTGGTATCAGGGTAAACCCGAAATTTCCTTGAAGCTTACAACCTCTGCGGGAATAGGACCGACACACAAAATCATAGACGTTGGCGGCGGAGCGTCCCTTTTCGTAGACAATTTGATTGCAAAGGGATTCGAAAATGTTGCGGTTTTGGATATCTCTTCAGCCGCCCTCAAAGGGGCAAAGGCAAGACTTGAAGAACGCGGCCAAAAGGTTTCCTGGATAGAAGCGAACGTCAATGAATTCACCCCTCCCGAAAAATACGACCTCTGGCATGATCGGGCTGTCTTTCATTTTCTTACCAATGCCGAAGACCGTAAGAAATACGTTGAGACGATGTATAAGGCCTTGAACCCAAAGGGTAGCGTAATCATTGCCGCCTTCGCGCCCGAAGGCCCGCCCAAATGCAGCGGGTTGAAAGTGGCTCGATATAGTCCCCAATCCCTCTCAGAGGAAATCGGCCAAAATTTTGAGCTAAAAGAAGTGATCAAAGAGCAGCATGAAACGCCATCCGGTGTGGAGCAAAAATTTATTTATTGCTGGTTTGCAAAGGTATCTTAACAGGAAATGAAAAACATCCTGAAATTCAAGAATGTGTCTTTTGGGTATAAAAAAAATGAAGTTGAATGCGGTCAGATTATTTTAGAATCCATCAATCTTGCCGTTGAAGAACACACATTGGCCTTCTTATTCGGCGAATCGGGAATAGGTAAGTCATCTCTTTTAAGACTATGCAACGGCCTGGAGTCCCCTATTTCCGGGAATGTGTTTTTTCATGGAGAAAATTTTAAAACCCTGAATCCTTGCAGGTTGCGTAGGAAAATAAGTCTCATGCAGCAGGTCCCTGTGATCTTTCCCGGGACTATCATAGAGAACCTGGACCTTGCTCCAGGGGCAAATAAAATATCCTTGGAGGAAAAAAGAGATATTTTAAACACATTGGGGCTGAAGGGAAACAGTTTAAATAAATCGGCTAAGGAACTCTCCCTTGGCCAGGCGCAAAGGGTGGCCCTGGCCCGCTGTTTGATGAATCAACCGGAAATCCTTCTCCTGGATGAACCCGCCTCTTCTCTGGACCATAAAAACAAACTCCTATTATTCGAGACAATTATGGGGTATATCGGGGAAAATAAAATGACGGTGTTATGGGTAAGCCATGACCAGCCTTTAAAAGAAGACCATCCATCGAAAAAATTTCTTTTGAAGGAGAAGAGGGTTTATGAACTATAACTTACATGATCCCGGCATGACGGATATGCTGCTCACGGGTCTTTTAGTTCTCTTGACCTTGACGCTATCCGTTTGGGAAAGGGTCGAACTAGAACGGAAATTAATAATTGCAAGTTTTAGAACCGTGGTTCAGTTAATCATGGTGGGTTATATCATCGAGTACATTTTTCATTTAAATCGATGGTACATTATTTTATTTGCCCTTTCATTCATGGTCCTGATCGCCGCCCAGGCCGCCGTGGCGCAGCAAAAGAAAAAATTTAAAGGATTATATGGCCTTATGGGCTTTTCCATATTTATTGGAACCTTCCTCACAACCTTCACCGTGACTTTCGTGATTTTTAAAATTGATCCCTGGTATAACCCTGTATATTTAATACCACTGGCAGGGATGATCCTTGGGAATAGCATGAATGGCGGCGCCCTTGCCGGTGAAAGATTTTATTCCGAAGTAAATTCCGGGATGGACCGGATTGAAACCCTCTTGATCCTGGGACACGATTACAAGTTCGCCTGCAAAGATGCCAAAAGGGAGGCCGTAAGAGCAGCCATGATTCCCACCATAAATTCCATGATGACGGTTGGAATAGTCGCCCTGCCTGGTATGATGACAGGTCAGATTTTGGCAGGGGTGCATCCCGTAGTGGCTACAAAGTACCAGATTATTGTTATGTTGATGTTGGCCGCCACGGTGACCATTACGGCCGTAATATTTGTCAATTTATCCATGTGCCGCTATTTTACAAAAGAGCAACAATTGAAGAAGTTTTTGTTTACATAGAGAAAAAATTATTAATTGCGAGAGTTATGCCGCTAATCCGCAACGCCCACTCCTACCGTACAGAACCGCATCAGGATGCTTTCATCGTATATCCGGTATCCCCGTCCGTTCTCTCAGCCGGAAATATAAGCTCCCTCCTCTTGTAAAAGCGAATGGTTTCAAAATTAGGATCGCTCAGTTTTGTGTCTTTGCTTATGCATTTCAGATTTGAAAGCGCGCTATTTTTAATTTCTCCATTCAACTATTTCCGCATTGTTTGAAATCCAACAGTCCTTTAAGCTAATATTTAATTTTGAAATGTTATGAAACATTTATTAGTCTGGAACATGAAGGAAAATGAATTTGATGGGAAAAAGTAGAATTCACGCGGCAATTATTATTGCGCTCCTTTTAAGCATAAGTGGGCTTCATTTCTTCACCTCGGTCTATAAGAGCTTTTATCATGACTTGTTCGACCGTCTTTACTATATCCCCATAATTCTAAGCTCCTTTTTTTTCGGTTTAAGAGGTGGCGCTGTGGTGGCCATAGTTTCAGGTACCTTTCTTTTTATTCACCTAAGGATGCAATGGCAAATGTTCTTTCCCGTGGAAATTATGGGCAAATATTTAGAAATAGCTTTATATATTGTAGTGGGTGTTATTACCGGTTTTTTGTCCGATTTGGAAAGGAAATCCCAAAGAAAAACCGAGGAAGCATATAAAAAGCTAAGTCAATCTTTTGAAAAAGCGAAAGAAGCAGCGCGTTTGGCGGCCATAGGAAAGGTTTCAGCCGGAGTAGCCCATGAAATACGCAATCCTTTGGGTGGGATGAAGGGAGCCATGGAAGTTATTTCTTCCGACTATAAACCTGATCATCCCAAATTTCGCTTTGTAAAAATAATAGAAAAAGAGATCGGCAGAGTGAACCGGATTGTGGAAGATTTCCTGAATTTTGCAAGACCGCGAAAGCCTGAATTGGCTCCAACTAATCTAAATCACTTGTTGAGCAGTGTTCTATATATGAATGAAAAGGCCATGAACAAGAAAAATATTTCTCATACTTGCAGCTTTGATGAAAGCTTGCCCATATCTTTCCTGGATTCCAACAAGATAAAGCAGGTATTCCTGAATGTTATTTTAAATGGCATGGACTCCATGCCGGACGGAGGGGAGTTGGAATTGATTTCGCGCAGGTTCAAGAAAACACTGGAGGTTTTGATATCTGACACCGGTCAAGGAGTCAACCAGGAGAACGAAGCTCAATTATTTGAGCCGTTTTTTACCACGAGACCCAAAGGCACGGGTATGGGATTGGCCATATCCAAGCAAATTGTTGATCAACACGGAGGAAAAATTTCTATAAATAATCGCACCGACGGGAGAAGAGGTGCTACCGTAAAAATAATATTTCCAATAAGAGAAGAAAAATGAAGGTAAAAAAAACAATATTATTCGTTGATGACGATGAAAGTTTAAGAGAGGTAACCCATTACCATCTTAATGGCGCAGGCTATCATGTGCTCACTGCCAAAGACGGTTTACAAGGGCTGGAGCTTTTCAATAAACACAAGCCTGACGTGGTCATATCCGACATTGTTATGCCGGAAATGGATGGCATTCAGTTTCTAAATAAAATTAAAGCCATATCCGAGGAGACCATGTTTATTATGGTTACAGCACACGGCTCCATTGAATCCGCCGTAGAGGCCATGAAAATAGGCGCATGTGATTATATTGAAAAACCTTTTGCCTCAGAAGCCCTAAAGATCAGTATTGAGAAAGCCCTTCGTGTGGCACAACTGGAAAAGGAAAACCGCTATCTGCGGCATGTGGCCCAAGAAAAATTTCGATTTGAAAATATAGTTGGTACTTCAAAAAAAATGCAGGAGGTCTACCGCATGGCCTCTTTAATAGCGCCAAAGGAAAGCACTGTACTCCTCTTGGGGAAAAGCGGGACGGGTAAAGAACTATTAGCCAAAGCCATTCATTTTAACAGCAAAGCCAGGAAAGGCCCTTTCATTCCGGTCAATATGGGAGCAATTCCCGAAAGCCTTGTAGATTCAGAACTATTCGGCCATGAAAAAGGTTCTTTTACAGGAGCAGTTTCCCAGAGGGCGGGGGCTTTTGAACGCGCTAATGGAGGGACACTTTTTCTCGATGAGATCGCTGAAATGCGCCTGGATCATCAAGTGAGATTATTACGCGCCCTTCAAGAGCGAGAAATTACTCGGGTTGGCGGTGAGAAAACCACTCAGGTTAACCTTCGGATTATTGCGGCTACAAACCGAAACCTTGAGCAGTTAGTTAAGGAAGGCAAATTCAGGGAGGACTTATATTACCGCTTATGTGTGGTTCCCATTACCTTGCCTCCTCTTCGTGACAGAAAAGACGATATACCTCTTCTTCTGGATCACTTTCTGGGGAAATTTTGTAAAGAATCAGGAACGGGGTTACTTAAAATAGATGATGATGTCGTTCGCTTGTTAATGGCCTACCACTGGCCCGGGAACATTCGGGAACTTGAAAATACTATGGAACGATGTATTGCCATAGCCGTATCCGACAGTATTACGCCTGAATGTCTCCCTGAAAAATTCCGCAGGACAGGTTCTATAACTGAAAATCTCATTCTCAACCTACCTGAAGAAGGTGTTGTTTTAGAAGATATGGAAAAAGAGGTAATCAAAGCCGCTCTTGTAAAAAATAATTATAACCAATCTGTCACCGCTCGTTTTTTGGGAATCACGAGGAATACGTTAATATACCGAATGGACAAATACGGCTTAAAACAAGAGCTGAACTAAATGAAGGTTTTGGTAACAGGCGAGAAAAAAACTCAGGTTTTTATAAGCATAAAGCAATTCGAAGAAAGTGACTAAAATGACCTAAAGTGCCTAAAGTGGATGTGTGTTTCTGTTTTTATAAAAAAAATAACTACCGCAACTTTAGTCACTTCAAACTTTAGACACTTTAGGCACTTTTCCCGGACTCATTGCTTATGAAGCAACAACACCTCAGTAGTTACGAATCTTTGACTTTACCAGACCCACTTTGATAGAGTTGTGGATTATCTATAAAGTAGGATTGTAAATGAGCCTAAGGAGCAAAAATGGACAGATTGACACAACTTTTAAATATGGCATGCCTTGGTGGTTTTGGCTACCTTGTGTACATTCTTTGGTTCCTGGAGTTGAATGTAGAGCCCACGCCTTTCTGGACTCTTGCCACTGGTGAGGCCGAGTCAGATAAAACCACGGGTATGGCGATGTTTTTTGTAGGGATTTTTGTAGCAATTCTTGCGATCTTTGTGGCTTATTTTTTCATCAAACTTGCATACAATTTCTTCGTTGATTTTTTAGCAAAAATTTTCCCGGAAGACCTGCATCCCCTGGTAAACTCCATCATTCTATTAGCCGTCCTTGGCTTTTGTTTTCTGGGAAAAGAAACTGTGAAAATGACGGCGTTGAAAGTCGACTGCCAAATAAACGAAGTTTTTTCTCTTGGGAAGCCTCTTTCTTCTGAAAGCGAAAGTAAATGAAAAGCAGTGACGAGTAACGAGTGACAAGTCACAGCAGATTTTTATCAAAAGCAAAGCATCAAGAATAAATCCTTACGCTTTTGGCAAGCCGTAACGCCAGTTTCCCCACCGTATCTTCGCTAATGCAACCCTGCGCCTTTTTCTTCCAATGCTGACCATATCTTCATTACTAAAATCAAAATCCATATCTCTGCTGGATTACCATTTCGCTCAATTTATTGAAAAGGTTTCAGGGGAAGAAAACCCGGAATTGGCTTTGGCGGCGGCTCTTTTGAGCCACTACAGAGAAAAAGGGAATACCTGTTTAGACCTTTCCATGCTGGCGGGAAAACCCTTTCACAATGAAGAAGAGGAAGAGGTTTATCCATATCCCGATCTGTCCCATTGGATGGAAAAAATAAAAAATTGCCCGGCTGTTGGCCACTCGGAAGACTTCGTCCCAATCATTACCGATAATACACGTCTCTATCTCCACCGTTATTGGCATTATGAGAAGTCTTTGGCGGAATCCATCCGAGAACGTGTTCAATCCGGCATGGAAGATGTAGATTTCGCAATATTGAAAAATAGTTTAAGCAGGATGTTCCCGGAAAAAGAAAGGCAAAAGACAGACTGGCAAAAGGTGGCCGCTTTTACCGCCGTCACGAGAAATTTTTGCGTTATTTCCGGGGGACCGGGGACCGGGAAAACCACCACGGTTGTCAAAATCTTAGCGATCCTTCTGGAATTATTTGAAAATCAAAAGTTGAACATTGCTCTTGCAGCGCCCACGGGTAAGGCAGCAGCACGTTTGCAGGAATCCATCAGTAACGCGAAAAACCACCTTTCATGTCCCGATGTAATAAAAAACCTACTCCCGGAAGAGGTTTCCACCATCCACCGGCTCCTCGGTACAAAGCCGGATACTCCGTATTTTCGACATAACGCTAAAAACCCGCTCCCATGTGACGTTTTGGTCCTTGATGAAGCTTCCTTAGTGGACCTGGCCCTGATGTCAAAACTGTTCACTGCCCTGAAACCCCAAAGCCGGGTCATTCTTTTAGGAGACCGAGACCAGCTAGCCTCTGTGGAGGCCGGAGCTGTCTTGGCTGATATTTGCGGAGAGAGGGAGACCGAAATTTTTTCCAAGGATTTCTCTGAGAAATGGAAGTCCATGGATTTTGAAAGTGTCCCTATGAAACAATCTTTGGGAAAATTTTCACCTTTAAACGATAGTATCATCGAATTACGCGAGAATTTTCGATTTAAAGCTGAGAGCGGTATTGGATCTCTCAGCGTGGCGATAAAAAAAGGAGAAGCTGCCAGTGCATTGCATATATTAAAAAACGAGCGCCATGAGGGCCTCGCCTGGAAAGAACTGCCACCGCCGAAAAGCCTGCCTCAATACCTTGGGGAAAAAATCATCAGCACGTTCGAAAAGGTCTTAAACGCCAAGAACTATAGCGAAGCGTTTATCTACCTCCAACAATTCCGAATATTATGTGCATTAAAAAACGGACCTTTTGGAGTGGTGTCTGTAAACCTTTTAGCAGAAAAAGCCCTGAAAAAGGCGGGCCTGATAAAGACCGATACGGATTGGTATCATGGACGTCCCATAATGGTAACCAGGAATGACTACAGTTTGAATCTGTTCAATGGTGATACCGGAATGGTATTGCCTGATCCCGGACCTGAGAAAAAGCTCCTGGCATTTTTTCCCGGGCCTGACGGCAGTTTCAAAAAGTTTTTACCGCAGGTTTTACCGGAACACGAAACGGTCTTTGCAATGACTGTCCACAAAAGTCAGGGGTCCGAGTTTGATCAAGTCTTACTCCTTTTGCCGGATAAATCCTCTCCGGTTTTGACTCGCGAACTGGTCTATACCGGAATCACCAGGGCTAAAGGTAGTGTGGAGATTTGGGGAAAGGAAGATGTCTTTCAAAAGGCAGTGAAAAACCGTGTGGAAAGGATGTCCGGTTTGCGAGATGCATTGTGGGGAGAACTTCCCGTGGTGGAAATATAAGGAGTATTTATTTTGGTAGAATTCGTTGAACAGGCACTTTTTTTGTTACCGTTCACGGGATAATTTTTCAGGCCTGGAAGGCCGAAAGCATATAGCCGGGGGTATCGCCCCATAAGCGCTAAATTGTTTTATTGCTATTTTATCAGTAATTACATATATTTCATTAAAATTATAAATGGAGGTATAAAGGCATGAAGGAAGACTGGTCGGTATTATGTCCTTATTTCCCGACAAATGGGAGGAGTTGGCAGCGACAACCGGTGCGCTTAAGGGTTTACGGAAGGAGAAGGATACTGAAAACTATTTAAGAACATTGCTGATTCATCTCGGTTGTTACTTTTCTATGAGAGAAACAGTCATCCGAGCAAAATTGGCAAAGATAGAAGATATTACGGATGTTGCGTTATTGTGGCACCTTAGAAAATCAAAGGAATGGCTTCACAGCCTTTGTGTTTCATTATTTGAAGAACAAGGGATTGCGCTCAACAAAGGAGGCGGTTTTCAAGTAAGGCTTTTTGATGCTACAACAGTCAAGGAGCCTGGCAAAACAGGGAGCCTGTGGCGTATTCATTAAAGTCTCACCCTTCCAACTATGAGTTGCGATTTCTTCAGGCTTACCGAGACAAAAGGCAAAGGAACTGGCGAATCTTTATTCCAATTTCCCATAAAGAAAGGGGACTCGTAGCTGACAGAGGTTACTCCACAGCTCCCGGTGTACATCATGTCGCATCAAAAAAAGCATATGTTATGGTTCGGGTAAACACCAAAAGCCTGTTAATCCAAAATATTAAAGGCGACCAATTTCCTTTGCTGAAGAATGTAATGGAAATAAGTAAGGCAGGGACAGTAAGATCCTGGAAGGTTCAAGTACCTGGGGCCAAAGCTTCTATTTAAAACTTCAGCAGTTCCAATTTTTTTATTGTGCTAACAGAAATTCTACAACTGAATAAAAAATCGCTCAATTTAGGTATGAGTTAAGGAAATATCCTTTGGGTATTGCCGGGGCTATTTTTAGCCCCAGCAAAGTCCTTCGGAAAAGAAAGTTCTTCCAATTCTATTTTTTAGCTGATTGGAAATGTACGCTTTGAGACGTTTCCATGGGAACATAGTTCATTTCCATAGAAGCAGCAGACCATTAAAATAAATTTCTTGTGGATTAAATAAAACTATGTTGGACATAAGCCAGGAAGTAGCCTTCGTTTACTCCTGATGTGGAAAATCCGGCTAACTCTTTTTTTCTGCATATACTTTGAATTCATCCATAAACTCGGCAATGCTATCTGAAAATTTCTTTTTGGCCATTAATGTATTCATCATATCGCCGATAATCCCGTATTTAAGTTCATAATGGATTTTGATTCCCACTGTTGATTGTTTTTCGTTGCCGCGTACAGTCCATATTGCATAAGAATCATTAGAAAGAGGGCCGCTTGCATCAACAATGATATAGGTAAAGCCATTACCTTTATCCCACGCTACGATTCTTTCAACGACATACCCTCCATCGTCAAGATTACAATGGCGTGTCATACCCTTGCCATTCCGTATTTTACCTATGTAGTAGGCGTCAATCACACCTTCTGTCCAACTTAGATTGTCGTAATCTGCGAGAATATCCCACACTTCACTTTTCGGTGCATTTATTTTAACTTTATAATGCATTTTTGTCTTTCCTGGCTTGTGGCTGTCTGATACCCTTGCACCGCCCATGGTGCTACATCCCATAAATGAAAATATAAATCCAAATGTAATAATTATAGAAAATATTGATTTGCTTTTTTTCATTGCATTAGCTCCAATTAATTTGGTTTTGAAAAACAGATACAAACAGTATCTGCTGAAATTATTATGTTTAATGATATTCATCGATCACACTCTTTTAATTTGTAGCTACAAAAAAGCATCCTTGAGCAATTGCCGGGGCCATAATAGGCCCCGGCAATACAACTTCCTAAACCATATCCATCAAAACCCTATTTTTGAGCGGATTGATAAATGCTTGCAATATTTTCGTGCAGACCTTTCTTTGCGTTTGCCTGGGCCATGACAGATTCCCAATGAACGCCCATGGCTTCCACAGTTGCGTCAGCCACCTTGTCCATCACAGGACCCCAGGCTTTTTGAATTTTTTCCTTTAGGATATCCACTTGAACCTGTTGCATGGCGCAAAAAAAGGCTTTATTCCAACCTTTAGCGGAAGCCTCCACGGGACAGCAATTCTGGTTGATGGACTGTTCAACGGGGCAACACTCATCCGTTGAAGATTGGGTATCGCAGGTACTGGTTTTGGTATCACAATTAGTAGACATAATGTATTTCTCCTTTAATTTGGTATTTTGAGCCTCTTAGGAGGCCCATTAGTTGATGATGTGACGAACAAACTATTTCCACTCAAATTTTCGAAAGACCACCTCCTTTCCCTGCAATTTACCGACCGGTTGGTATGCGCAAAGAACAAAAAAAATACCCTATGAACACTTATACCTCAAAGGATTTTTTTACATCACTACCTTGCTCTCAGCCTTTAACCAACCAGTCGGTATGGTTTAGGGGCAAAAATATAGACCCTAATTTATAGAGCGGTGGAACTATGTGCTTGCCGCCTGTAAACAATGAAAGCCTGAAGACTCTGCAATGGAAGAAGTAAAGCCTTTTAAAAAAGGCCGCTGATCGGCAATTCGCATGAGTGTTTTGCAATGCCTTTCTTAGAACGATAACCCTATAGCGGATGTAACAAATTCCATTAATGGTTTCGCCCCCATAAATGTTTTTTCGGTTTCCTTAATAAACTCGGGCTTCAAAATGAGCGAAGGTTTTAGGGGACGCTTCAAGAAAAACGATTTACGCTTTAAGTCCTCGACAAATAAATGGTTTGCATCGTAACCGCGAGGAGGACGTTTTAACTGCTCCCCTTCTACTTGACCAAATGTCTTAATTAGATTTTTATTATTGACGACCTTTGCCCAACGTTCAGGTTTTTCAACAATTGCTTTACGAATTTTATCAAGGACTGGATTCGAGGGCTTCCAAACCCCTGCGCCAATAAATGCATTACCCGGTTGAAGATGGACATAGAAGCCAGGCGCATGAGCATTTTTGCCGGCGACGTGTCGAAACTGGCAGCCGACATTTTCCTTGTATGGCCGTTTGTCTTTTGAAAACCGCATATCGCGGTATATTCTAAACATGGAACCACCATTGATACGGGGATCGGCAATAAAACTACCACTGATTTTATTCAAGCGTTCTCCCATTGCACTAATAAAACCTGTCATAGGATCAACAACAGACTCGTGATATCGATCTTTGTTAGCGTTGAACCACTCACGGTTATTATTTTCCGACAAATCATCTAAAAACCTAAATAGGTCTTTTGGAAATCCGGTAAATACCGTATTCGACATTCTGTCCTCCTTTTTTAGCTCTTCTAACTTATTTATTCAGGTTAAAGATTCTTCCTCGTTGACAACAGGCATGTCAGCCAAAATTAGCACACAATAGGCGCTTTAGGTAAATTTGAGAACTTCCCCTCATATGATCGCCCGACTTCAACCAAATACTTAAAAGCCGCCAATGAATTAATCCCCATTTTCTTTGTTAAAAAAAACATCAGCGGTTCGAGTAACTTTCCAAATATTCCACCTTTTAACTTTACTTCAGATTCCGTGGTTAGTAGGGTTTTTCCATTAACAGATTTGACGGACCATTTATTTTTTGCTGATTTGATCAATGATGTCTCATAGGCTTGATAGGTATATGAATTACCATCGTCCCACTCTGTCTATTTCTCTTTCACCGTCACATTCCCTTTTAAATGACAAAACCGGATAGACCCAGCACCACTAGTCTGACTACCTTCACAGGTGGCTGATATAATAGGACCAACCCATAAGTCAATATTCGAAACATCTGATAATACTTGCCAGACTTTTTCTTTTGGCGCCTCTATACAGGCTGACATCTTTAGCCTCATAACCTTAATTCTTCAATTTAATATGCGCCTGCCGTATTAAGCAGGTGCGCAGTTTACTGTCTTCTGTGCAGTATAGGACTATGCAAATACCTTTGAATCAAAAATGAGTTGTATTTTGCAAATTTTGTCATTTTTAGTTTCAAATATTTGGGCCATAGGAACACAAATGCCTGGCTTAAAAAATTCATATACTAAACAGGCTGATGATTCACTTTCAAAAGTCTTTATAATTTTATAATTAAATTCTTCAGGAGGATCACTTATTAATGAGTTAACATAATCTTTCGCGGAATCAAATTGGAACAAGGGACCATGAAAACTAAAGTCATCGGAAAACAATTGATTTAATCTCTCAATATTTTTCCCGGAGAAAAAAATTTCCATATATCTTGCCTCCTCAGCGATATCTATGGGTAAAAGTAGCTGAGTTAAGGCTGGCACCATTTCAAGAACGGCTTCGAATAGGTAGTTTTAAAAAAAGAAAAAAAATTTGTTGTTGAACCTGTGGAACTGTGGGAAATCGCTCATGG
>JAJDAS010000348.1 GCA_029261755.1 Nitrospinia bacterium | reverse complement strand
ACTTGTCACTCGTTACTTGTCACTTGTCACTATTTTTTCCTCTTCTGAAATAAAAAGCAAATCCACCCGTTCTCCTCTCTCTCCTCCACCAGCCGCAAGTCCGGACTTTCAAAAGCGTCACGCACCATTCCTTTCTTGCTGCTCAGAATTCCGGATAGAATGAGCCAACCCTCCTCCTTCAATGTGGGCATCATGGAATCCCTTAACTGGAGATGCGTTTCCGCGTAAATGTTGGAAACCACCAAATTAAACTTCCTTCCCTTAGGAATTTCACGAAGAAATTCCACTTCTATTTCGTTGAGTTCTACGTTCCTTTGCGCGTTTTCCAGGGCCACGGGATCGTCGTCGATTCCTACCGTCTCCCCCATTCCCAATTTACTTCCCGCGATGGAGAGAATGCCCGATCCACATCCCAAATCCATCATGGAAAGCGTTCCCGGGTCGGACAAATCTTCCACTACCTCTTCTAAAACGGTGAGACAGAGCTTAGTGGTGGGGTGTCCGCCAGTGCCGAAGGCCATGCCTGGATCAATCCGCACCACCGCCCCGCTTATATTGGAAGGGTCACACCACGAGGGAAGAATGTGAAGAGATTTTCCGACTTTTTCCGGCTTATGATGTTTTTTCCACTCTGCAAGCCAATCGGACTCCTCAATCTGTTGTCCAAAAATGGTTATCCTATTCGTTGTGGGGATGATTTGAGTGATCATGCTGGAAAGGTTGACAAGAAGGTGCTCAGTTTGCAGGTCGACTTCAAAATACCCGTGGATTCTTTTGAACCCGGGATCCTTTGCGTCTTCCGACCAGGTCCCAATGGCGCCCCAGTTCATCATAACCTCGGCTACGATGTCCTCTGAATCATCAGGAGCCGCACAGATCACTTCGTACCAGGTTTTAGGAGGTTTGGTCATGTGAGGCATTCTAAAAGATTAAAGATTGAACATCCAACGCTGAAGACATATTAAAGGCCCTCGTGTTAAGGACACACTCCGCTTGTTACGATAAAAATCGTTTTGGGGCCGGGGGAACCATTGCTAGCGCAAGTACTTTTGAATTGTCAAAAGATTATCAGAGTAATGTCTAAAAATCAAAAAACTTCCTTCCCAAAGTCGCACCTCTTCCGGTACCTGTTTGAAGACTTTTAAAAAACTATTATGACGTGCTTTATGAGTTCAATAAAAGAAAAAGTCTAAGAGTAAGTTTGTTTTTTGACGCTAAAATATGAGCACTCCTGTAAGAGAACTGTCAATTTTTGATAAAAATGAATCTTTTTGTTAACATAATGGACTGAAAATTAGTTTTTGACGATCTTAAATGGGAAATACCAGATTATGAAAAAACACATAATTTGGAGTTGAAATTGTTTGATACCGGAAAGCCTTATGGAAGATAGCGACAAAGCAGTAGATACTAAAAAAATAATGTTTCGACAAAAGCTGGTGGGAGAGATAAGAGGAAAAGTCGCTCACTTGCTTGAGAAAAATATCCTTATCATCAGCGGTGATGTTACCTCCCGGGAAAGACTAAGAGGTTTTCTGTTAACACTCGGTTTTTCTGAAGAAAAAATCGAAACAACAAACTCTCATCCCGCTCAGCTCATGACCAGGATTAAAAAATCTCCTGAGGCTGTTGATGTAATCTTTTGTCCTTTAAAAGCCCTGAACCAGCGCGTTACCAGTGAAACAGGAGCACACTTTTTAGGGATCGTGAAAGAAATTCTTGCCAGGCAGGGTTTAAAAAGAAGAATCCCATTTATATTCTTTGAAAAAACATTTGAGAGAGAAGAAATTATTTCCGCTTTTCAGGCTGGCGCCTCTCAGTTTTTAGTTCTTCCTTCCGATCCCATCTCGTTAGGGCAAAAATTGATTGAGGTCTTTGAAGAATGGAAGGATCCTGCTGTTGACCATGAAGTGAAAAAACTTCTTTCGGAAGGCAACAAACTCCAAGTGCAGGGGCTATATGAGGAGGCCATCAGTCACTACAATAGGGCTATGGAGGTTGGAGGAGAAAACGTTGAATTGTTGACAGAAAAGGCAAATACTTTATTAAAAATGGAAGATATTGACCAAGCAATTTTTCTGTTCAAGAAAATCACTGAATTAGAATCCAATTACCCCGCTGCGTATCAGGGTTTAGGAATGGCTTATGAACAGCTGGGAGATTACCGTGAGGCGAAAAATAATTACATAAAGGTGATAGATTTGGAACCCCATAATATCCAAGCATATTACAGCATCGGTACTTTATATCAAGATGAAGGCAATTACGATAAGGCCCAAAATTACTTTGAGAAAGGAATAGCAATAAATAAAAATTTCACGAAAGTTTACTTCGGACTAGCCAAGAATTACGAGGCCTTGGATAGACCAGAAAAAGCGTTACAAGTTTACAAGGAGGCCATTGAACAAAACCCAACCCAAACCTTTCTTTACGTTGCGGCAGGAGATTTCTGCTTAAAGCACAATTTTAACAAAGACGCTGAGGAAATATTCAGCAAGGCAATATCACAAAACGAAACCCATATCCACCTTTATAACCGGATGGGAATAGCTTTAAGAAAACAGAAAAAATTTGACGCTGCCATTACCAATTTCGCTAAAGCATTAAAAATTAACCCGAAAGACCCGAACCTTAGCTATAATCTGGCCAAGGCTTATTTTATTAAGGGCGATGAATTATTAGCAATTGAAAAATTGAATAAAGCTCTTGAACTGAACCCGGAGCTAAAGCAAAAGTTTGAGCAAGACAAGAGCTTTTCAAAACTGATCGCAAAATATCCTGACAAACTCCATCTGTAAGTCTAAAGTGCATTTCCAAAAACTCTCTTTACATCCCCCTAGCCCCCTTTACTAAGGGGGAATTAGCGGTAGGGTTCTTTAAAAAAATAAGTTTTTGGAAGTGCCCTTTAGGTTATTGCAAATCCTACCTACTGCAGCCCTTCCATAGCCCGTTTGTACTCCCGCTCCGCTTTCTCCTTTTCTCCCATTTGACCGTATACCTTAGAAAGAAAATAATGGGCTTCCGGCAGGTGAGGTGAGATGCTAACAGCCTTTTCCAGAAAATGGAGCGCTTCCCCTCCCCTCCCCTGTTGAAGGTAAAGATAACCCAGCTCGAAACAGGAAAAACCCAGGTAGGGATCATTGGTGTTGATAGACTCCGATTTTTCGTAACTCAGGATCTCTTGTTTGATATCACCCTTGGCGTGGGCTACCCGGCCACGCAAAAGATGGGCTCGTGACTGAAAATAAAGGTTTGCTTTTTCTTCCATAGCACTCCTCTTTTCCACAGGAATTTCAGTATCAAAATGGCTAAAAACGGACCGGAGTTTGGCTAACTCCTCAAAGTTTTTTATGGCGTTTGCAGGTCTATTCCAGATATGTTTCGGGGCAGAGTACTCGATTACCGGATGCTCGTCGGTATTGATTCTAACGTCCCTGATGAATTCCCCGATGCCTTCCCCATCATTGATATAGAAACTCAGAAAGCCGTAAACATCATCCCACTCTATTAGATCCTTGTGAAGTAGCTTCTTCTTTAGTTTTGCCGCCAGTTGATCCGGGTCCACCCGCAAAGTCTCCCGGCTACCCAAAAGCAGCAGGGTGGGCTTAGCAGCGTTGGTGTCGCCATACCAAAGGTTGATTTTGGGAAATACCGACGCGAAGGTAGCCACGATGGTCTTCAGGTCTTCCGGGTGCAGTTGGTAAAGGGGAAGCCACTGGGCCATAAGCCCGCCGGCCTTCAATTTTTCCAGGCAATGGGCGTAATGCTCCTGTGTGTAGAGGTTGCCTACGCCGCTGCTATCCGGTTGGAAGAGGTCGGATATAATTACATCGTATCGATTTTTTGTGGTCTGCACAAAATTCCGTCCATCCCAGGTAGTGAGGTTAAGCTTCGGGTTGGAGAGGATGGAGTGGTTGGACTCCTTAAAAAATGCCGCCGCTTCTTCCATCTCGGGAACGATCTCCACACAGTCGACTCGCTCCACCTCTTCATGCCTTCCCACGGCGCCCGCAGTAATCCCCGCTCCCAGGCTGATGGTAAGCACTTCTCTTGGAGATGGATGAAAAAGGAGCGGGATGTGTCCGAATCTCACCGCCACGTCCCCGGTGGTAGCCAGCATATAGTTATTAACGGAGAGGGTGAGCCCCTTACCCCCTTTTTCTTTGATGACCCTAACCGTGCCCGCTACCCCCTCTTTTTTGAAAAGAACTTCACCACCCATATCCGGTCCGGCCCCGATATCGGCTTCCCCCACCAAGACCATCGTAAAGAGGATGAAGGAGGCCAGGCTCAGGCCATAACCGGCGGCTCCGAAACCCTTTCTTACACCACTTTGGATAACCGCCCAAACACCCAAAAGTATGTTCAGTAGGGCAATGAGCATGATCCCTCCCTGCAAGCCCACCCAGGGAATGAGGAAGAATCCGGAAAGCAGGGAGCCCAAAATACCTCCCATCACATTCATTCCGTAAATACTTCCTGCCCTTTGGCCTACCTCCTTAATCGAGGCGATATACACCTTGTTGATGAGGGGGAAGGCCACTCCCATGAGGAAGGTGGGAATGATCATGGCCAAACAATTCCAGCCGAATAGCTTTAGAATATGGTCGCCCCAGGATGCTGCACCGGCCCATTGGCCTTCTTGTCCGATTTCCCCCGGCATCCACCAAAAAATCAGGATGGAAAAGAGTGCATAGGCCCCTATGGCTAGCTGGATGAGTCCGAAAAGATGCAAAGGAGATTCGTGCTTGTCAAAGAACTTCTTGTATGCCAGGGAACCGATGGCGATTCCCAACAAAAACACGGTGAGGATGTTGCTGAAGAGATAGGTGGTGGACTTGAAAATGATGGCAAAGGACTTGGTCCAGAGAATCTCATAGGAAAGGCCACAAAGGCCGGCAATGAGGGAAAAGAGGAGGAGAGGCGCGCTTGATCCGGCGCCTTCCGTAGCTAGCGTTTCTTCCGTACCTTTGCTTGGAATAGATACCGCTTTCTTCCCAGTAGGCTTCTTGCTCTTTTTTTTATCCGGTTTGGCTGGTTTTGCAGCCGCATCCTCTGGTTCACTTTGAGAGGAAATAAAGGCGGAAAATCCTTGATTGCTGGCAAAGGCCATGGCGGAAACGGACAGGCTTATGGCAACACCCAGGTAGGTGGTGGCCTTTACCCCCAGCAGGGAAAAAAAGAGATAGCCGGTGAGAAAACATCCCAGGCAGGCACCCAGGGTGTTGATTCCGTAAAGACGGGAGATTTCGGGACCGGCCAAATTGATTCTGGTGACCAGGCATCGAGTCAATACCGGAAGGGTGCCCCCCATCAACATGGTGGGTACGATGAGAATGCAAATGGTGGAGAAGAATCGCAGGAGGGTGGAGCCCTCTGGCGTGAGTGAAAACTGATGATGCAGAGTAACGTAGGCGGAATCCAGGGCAGGGAAGAAAAGAGTAATGGCGAGAGCAGAAAGCCCTATCCCTCCTTCCATGAAGCCGAATAGCTTCAAATCCTTTTCCGCTTTATCCGCAATTCCGCCAAATACCAGGCTTCCCAGGGAGAGACCAAGCATAAAAGCGGCAATGACGGTACTCACCGCGTAAATGGTATTTCCGAAGGAGAGGGAGAATAGTTTAATCCAGGCAATCTGGTAAATCAGGCTGGAAAAACCGGAGGCGAAAAAAAGCAGGAGGAGACGAAGTTCCATGGGTAATGAGATTGCCCACGAAATACACGAAAGGACACGAAAAAAAAGAATGGATTTCAGGTGCAAAGCAGCCAAGATTCGCTTCATGAAGAAAATCAGAGAAGGCTTGATTCCGTAATTTTTCGTGTGTTTCGTGGGCTAGGTATTGGGTTTAGTTGTTTATTAAATTTCAAATATTATTAGTTGCGATTTTCAAGCCAAAATGATGGGAACATCATATTTTTTTAGATTGGAATCACGGGTAACAAGCGTAAGACCTTCCATTAATGACTGAGCCACAAGCATCCTGTCGAATGGATCCCGATGATGCTCTGGAAGCTTCTCTACAGCCAGAGCGTGGGGTATGGTTACGGATAATTGCCTGAAGTTATGCCTTAGCAATTCATCTTCCAGGTTGTCAGGCGCTTCCAACTTCCCCAAAGTTTTCTTTATTGTAATTTCCCAAGCCGTGGTCGCACTGACAAAAACCAGGTTTTCGCCTTTCGCGATGGCCGTTTTCGCTTTTTTAGATAGTGTGGGATTCTTGTCAAACCACCATAACAGAACATGAGTATCGATCAAAAGATTCATTTTCTCTTCATTCCAAAGGCCTCTTCAATATCTTCAGGCAATTGGTCGAAGTCATGGGCAATTTTAATTTTGCCCTTCCAACTGCCTCCCGGTTTCCTGGATTTCTTGTTTTGCTCATAGGAGACCATTCTTACCATGGGTTTCCCGGCCTTGGCGATGATAATCTCTTCACCTCCAGCCGCTCTATCCACAAGTTTGGATAGATGGGTTTTTGCCTGGTGAATATTGGTAATTTCCATCATTGCTCCTTAACTTGATTTTATAACTTAGTTTAGTTTAGTCCATTATTTAGGTAAGTACAAGTGGGGAAATTGACGGGTTGAAAAAAGTTTTAGGGGGGGGGGGGGGATTAAGG
>JAJDAS010000347.1 GCA_029261755.1 Nitrospinia bacterium | reverse complement strand
AGCATCTATCCGAAGAAGGATTCGATGTGGTGCCGGACTCTCAAAAGGCCGACCTCTACGTCATCAACACCTGCACCGTCACCGGCAAAAGCGAGTACAAGTCCAGACAATCCATCCGAAAGATGTCGAATCGCAACAAGGACGCAGCCATTGTGGTCACCGGCTGCTACTCCCAGATGAATCCATCGGAGATCGTGGAACGAACCGACGCCGACCTGGTGGTGGGAAATGTGGAAAAGCATTCCCTCTCGGAATACCTTAGCAAGGCCGGGATGCTAAAGGAAGGTGTGATCCGCAAACATGGAGGTCCATCCCAGGTTTTCGTGGAAGGCATTTCCAAAAGCCCGGCTTTTCAATCAACTCCCATCCACCGAATTTCCGGCAGGACCAAGGCATTTCTGAAAATCCAGAGCGGTTGTAATGAATCGTGCAGCTTTTGCGTGGTCACCATTGCCAGGGGCGATTCGGTAAGCGAAGATCCGGAAAAGGTTTTAAGTCAATGCCGGCTCCTGGTGAAAAACGGCTCCAAAGAGATCACTCTCACCGGCATTCATCTGGGCAGTTATGGACGCGATTTAAAAACAAAAACCTCCCTTTACGAACTCCTGAAGCTTTTATGCGCACTGGAAGGCGATTTCAGGATCAGGCTGAGTTCTATTGATCCGGTGGATATTGACGAGCAGTTGATTCGTTTGATGCACGAAAACTCCAAAATCTGCAACTACCTGCACCTCCCCTTACAAAGTGGAGATGACTTCATATTGAATGAAATGAGGAGGAACTATACCTCCTCCCATTATCAAAATATTTTCCGGAGCATCGCTTCCCAGGTCGAAGATGTGGGGATTGGCGCGGATGTAATGGTGGGGTTCCCGGGCGAGACTGAGGAACGGTTTGAAAACACTTTCGGATTGATCCGGGAATTGCCCTTCGCCTATCTCCATGTCTTCAACTATTCTCAGAGACCCGGAACGGATGCCGCAAGCTTGCCCAATCAAGTTCCCAAGACCATTAGAAAGGAAAGGGCCGAAAGGTTGAAAGAACTTGGGCAGGAGAAGTCACTGAAATTCCGAAAGAGTTTTCTGGAAACCACTCAAGAAATTTTGGTGGAAGGTAAGAGAGACCGAGAAACAGGGCTTCTCAAAGGACATACCGGCAATTACATCCCAGTATTACTGGAAGGCGGAGATGAAATGATGGACAGCCTGGTAAAGGTGCGGCTCACCCGTTTGGAAGGACTGAAGGTTTTTGGCGAAGCGCTGGAGAGCTGAATGCAGTTTACACTTGTCACTTGTTACTCGTCACTTGTTACTATGAAACAATGAAAATAGAAGCTAACATTTTAAAACCTGTTCTTCCCAGGGAACACGGCGTAATGGTCATTGCCTTTGTTCCCTTGTTCACCGCCATCGCCATATCCTATCCCGGCGCCGAACATTCTCTATCGTCTGTTGGACTTTTCTGCTGCTCGGTAATATTTTTTTTCATGAGCTTTTCCCCTCTTACCATCATTATTAAAAAGGGGAAAGCAGGCCGTAATTTGGAGTCCATAGACCGCAACGCTGCCTGGAGCATCATTTATCTGGTTCTGTCTCTTGGTTTTTTCGTTTACCTCCTGGCTGCCACACAGCTTTACGGCCTGCTGTTTTTTCTGATTCTGATTGTGCCCGTATTCTTTTTTTATTGTTATTTGCTGGCAGTTGGAAAGAACCGGGAATATTTTTCTATGAACCTCCTGGGCGCTGCCATTCTTTGTCTCATCGCTCCCATGGCCTATTATGTATCCCTGGGGCAAATGGATATAAACGCCCTGATGATCTACATCATCAACCTTGGTTTCTTCTCCACCCGCATCATCTTTGCCAAGAAGATGCTCAATCTGAAGGATAATGATCCCGTCCTGGCGAGCTTCAAAACCCGAAGGAAATATCTAAAGAAGGTGTCCATCTTTAACGTGGTGGTGATCCATGTCCTGGTGTTATTTTCCATTTTGAAGATGATACCCGCAACCGCCGTAACTTCTCTGTTGCCTGGATCCATTTACACCTGGAAACAGATCATTTCCCTGAAAGAGAAGCCGGACATCCGAAACGTGGGTTTGAAGGAGATGTGCGTGGCCCTATTTTTTTCGGCGGTGCTAATCTTTTCTTATCAGTGAGGGTGGAGAGGTGTAAGCGTGAACTTAACGCCTACGGCGAGATCCAAAAAAAACCCTTAACGTCGAACATCGGACACTGAACATCGAACATCGAAGAAGGGAGGAATTGGTTTGATTAGTTCTATTGGCACTCTATTCGTTGCCAAGTTCCCCCCCTCCCCCCATAGGGAACTAACTCCCCAATATGCTCCAACATCCTTTAAAGAAAATCTGCCTTCTTCGATCTTCGATGTTCGATGATAATAGTTTAAAAGGCCCTCAGTTAAGGTAAAATGTGTTTTCTCACAAACTCATAACCTTAAAGGAGGGCCTATGGAATTTGCCAAGGTTTCTAAGAAATATTATTGTGGTGTCGATTTGCATG
>JAJDAS010000346.1 GCA_029261755.1 Nitrospinia bacterium | reverse complement strand
AGAGTCAATTGCTCTGCCAGTTGAGCTAGCGGCCCGTTGGAAGGTCATCTAAGAAATAAACCAAACAAGGATTTCTGAAATATAGCACAGGGCTTGTTTTTATGTCAATTTTCACGCCCTTGGGTGGTGCTTTTCGTAAATGGATTTTATCCTCTCCTTGGTCACATGAGTGTAAATCTGAGTGGTGGAAATGTCAACATGCCCCAACATCTGCTGGACGGATCGTAGATCGGCGCCATGCTCCAGAAGATGGGTAGCGAAGGAATGGCGGATTTTATGGGGACTGATTTTCCGGTCAATACCCGCCAGAAGGGCGTACTTGCCGAGAATTTTCCAGAAGCCCTGCCTGGTCATCTTATTTCCGAACCGGTTGACAAAGAGTTCCGGGGGATTAGTTCGCGGAACCAGCTCAACTCGGCCCTTCTCAAGATATTCAACCACCTTCTTCTTGGCGATCTCTCCCATGGGAATGATCCGCTCCTTGGAGCCCTTGCCAAAGGGTAAGATATAGCCCATCTCCAGATTCAGTTGGTTTGCTTTTAAGGAAGTCAGTTCGGAAACCCGAATTCCGGTGGCGTAAAGAAGCTCCAGCATGGCCGAATCGCGGAGTCCCAGGGCGGTTTTTTCATCGGGCTGAGACAACAACCGGTCCACCTCTTCCAGACTGAGAAAGACCGGAAGTGTTTTCTCCAGACGTGGTGACTCAATATCCTCGGTGGGGTCCGATTCCAGACGACCTTCATTAACCAAAAAGCGGAAAAAGCACTTGATGGTGGCGAGGTTTCTGGCGACGGATCTGGCGGAAAGCTTTTCGATCTTAAGTCGAGCCATATACGAGCGAAGATCATCCGCTTTTAGCTTTTGAAAACCTTCCATTTCCTTTATGCCGGTGGATGTCAAAAAACGCGCAATATCCCGTCCATAGGCGTCCACGGTGTTTTCAGAAAAACGTCTTTCCACTAGCAGGTAGGTAATAAAATCGTCTTGGAGTCCTGGGTACATATTCTTTTACTCTTTATAAAACAATGGATTAAGGTGATGTTGGCTTTCACTGAGAAGAATGGTGAAAATTACATCTATTCTTATGTTTTTAATAATACAATCAAATTTTATGCCAGGAATTTCAGGTGGGTAGGGGAGGGGGAATGAGCGCTAAATTGTATAGAGCACGGATGGCATGGATAACGCAGATTTGCACGGATACAATAATTTTTTTTGTAACACTTTAGCGCTTTGAAAAAAGCATTAAAAACGCCGAGCCGGGCAAAGCAAGCATTGTGGCTCCACAGGGCTGCGCCACTATGGAGCCAGCGGGTATTTATTTCACAGATTCCTACCTTCTTCGATGTTCAATGTTCGACGTTCGGTGTTCGATGTTAAAGGTTTGATCCGTTTTCTACATCTTTTCTTAAATGGTGAGAGACGGATTCTCATAGCTCGTGTGTAAGTATCTAAGAGCCTAGTCCAAAAACCTCCTCACCCGTGGGTTTAAATCTTCAATAGTGACAGGCTTGGTGATGAAATCAGTGGCCCCTATGGCAAATACCATTTCGCGAGTCTTCATGTCGGTATCGGAAGTAACAACGATTATGGGAATTTTTGCGGTCTTAGGCTCTTTTTTCACATGACCTATAAATTCAAAACCATCCATTTTTGGCATAATCAGGTCCGTAATAATTATGTGGGGAGTAGTCTGCTTCATGGCCTCAAGGGCCTTTTCTCCACTCCCCGCCTCCTTAAAGTCAACATCCAGCTTCTGTAAAGAAGAAATTAATAGTTTCCTCGCAATCGGCTCGTCATCCACTATTAGGACTATAGGTTTGATATGGGGCAGACGAATAGTAAAGACGCTTCCTTGTCCCAGGTGTGACTCTACATCAATTTCTCCGCCATGGGCGTCAATAATATCTTTTGACAAAGGCAAACCAAGACCCGTGCCAAGTTCTCCATCCGTTCCCATTGTGGAGGTTATTTCCTCATATTTGAAGATATTCTCCAGTTTCTTTGGTTCCATGCCAATCCCTGTGTCAGTGATAGCCAAGCTAACCATCCTTCCCGGTTGAGCGGAAATGGTTATAGTGTCTCCTTCCCGGCAGAATTTAATGGCGTTGGATATCAAGTTTTTGAGAACTTCCAGGAGCAAACTACGGTCAGCGTAAATGCGTGTTTTTTCTTTTATCCGGTTAACTATTTGAATCTTCTTTTTTTGGGTTATAGGCTGTAGCTCATAAGCAGCCTGGGAGACTATAATCATGGCGCTAAAGAAGGAAAAGCTTGGAAGCATTTTCCCCATTTTAAAACGGCTGAGCTTTAACAGATTATCAATCATGTCGGACATTTTACTTGTTGTTGTCTTGAGCCTTTCTAAAAAATCTTTTTTACGCTCCGCATCGTAACTTTCATCTTGGAGAAGGGTCAAAAAGCTGCTCAGGGTAACAAGGGGCCCTCTTAAATCGTGGGACACCAGGGAGACGAATTTATCTTTCAATTTATTCGCTTCTTCGGCTTGCTTCTTAGCCTGGAGCAAGTTCTCTTCCATCTCTTTTTGCTGGGTGATGTCCGTTATGGAGGTCCTGCATTTCAAGTTTCCTTCCGAATCCTCCGCTAATACGCTGTCCATTTGCACCCAGAACCGGTTCCCGTCTTTTGGCTCTATTCGTACCTTGCATGTCTGGGGCTCCCTGGTTTCAACGACCTGTTTGCGGTGCAGATAATAAATGTCTTCATCTTCTTTCACGATGAAACGGGAAAATGGGATTTTATTCAAAAAACATCTTTCCACGCCCAATAGGGTGCAGGCAGTTAGATTGGTCTCCAGGATCAATCCTT
This sequence comes from Nitrospinia bacterium, assembly GCA_029261755.1. Taxonomy (GTDB): domain Bacteria; phylum Nitrospinota; class Nitrospinia; order JACRGO01; family JACRGO01; genus JACRGO01. The sequence goes on along the minus strand of JAJDAS010000346.1, from coordinate 1,133 downwards.
TTTCGCTAATGGTGATGTAACCCACGGGGGCAAAGTCGTACAGGTCTGCATATTGATCACGGGCCTCTTCCAGTTTTATCTGAGCACGGCGCAGTTCTTCGTTTTGCATCTCCAGTTCTATCTGATGCGTCTCTAGCTCGTTTACCAAGGATTGGACTTCATCAGGGGACAACTCCGAAAAAGGCCGTTGTTGCAGCCTTCTTTCTCGCAACTGCTCTTCGGCGTTCTTACGCAAATTGAAAAATTTATCCTGAGTGTTTTTTTCCATTTTAACTCGGTTCCCTCACGTCAAATTGATCAGGAAAGGTAATGTTGAATTCCGTGCCATTTTTTCTATTCATTTTTATTTCGCCACGAATCTGTTCTCTCAAGGTATTGGTCAATTGAAGGCCAAAGGTTGCGCCATTTTGAATATTGATGCCCTCGGGAATGCCGCTTCCATTATCCCGGATAATGAGTTCAATCATGGAGATAGCTTCTCGGTTTTTTGACTCGGCATTCTTTGCGGGCAAACCCTCAACCCTTCGGATGCTTATCTTTATCTCCCCTTTCCTCTCTCCGGGAAAGGCATGCATCAAGGCATTGGCTATCAATTCGTTAAGGATTAATCCGCAGGGAATGGCTACGTCAATCCCTAAAGGTATTTTGTCGATATCTAATTTTATTGAGATTCTGCTAACATCGATTTTATGAACTTCAAGCAGGTCTGCAACAATGCGGGGCAAGTGATCTTGAAAATTAATCTTTGCATAGTTTCTTGATTTGTACAGTTCCTCATGAACTCTGGCCATGGCCATCATCCGGCTCTGGGAATCTAAAAAAAGTTGTTTGTCATGCTTTTCCCTAACATAGACGGATTGAAGCTTCATGAGGCTAATGATAATTTGTAGATTGTTTCTGACGCGATGGTGGACTTCTCTCAGGAGGACTTCATTTTCTTCCAGGAGTTTCTTCCTCTTCTCCTCCACCAGTTTGGTTTCGGTAATGTCTGTTGCAGAGGTTCTGCAGCTTGCTTTTTCATTGGGATCCATAGAAAACACGCTGTCCAATCGGGTGTGGAATTGCGCTCTGTCTTTTGGCGCCATTCGAAGTTCGCAGGTCTGGCGCTCTTTTTTCTCGAAAACATGCTTACG
>JAJDAS010000345.1 GCA_029261755.1 Nitrospinia bacterium | reverse complement strand
GCAGGCAAGCTGGGCATCGAAAAAGTGGCCTTTCGCCTGGACGAAGTACTGGAAAACCTGTCTAATGTCGTCTCCATCAAGATCGAGGAAAAGGGGTTGGAGCTGGTATTTCATCAGGATACGGATCTGCCTCAACGACTGGTGGGGGACCCTCATCGCCTGGGCCAGATTTTGATTAACCTGACCAACAACGCCGTGAAGTTTACCGAACGGGGGGAGATCGTCCTCACCGTAAGCCGCAAAGAAGGTGGAGAGGCGGGAACCGTGATCATGGAGTTTTCCATTACCGACAGTGGTATCGGTATCACTGCGGCCCAGATGCGTAAATTGTTCCAACCGTTCTCTCAGGCCGATGACTCCACCACCAGGCATTTTGGCGGTACCGGCCTGGGTTTATTTATTTGTCGACAATTGACCGAGCTGATGGGTGGGGAAATTGGTGTGGAGAGCGAGCCTGGCCGGGGCAGCACTTTCCGCTTCTCCCTACCGTTTGGGATAGCGGAGCAGGAAGGCGCTGTCTCCTTGGCGTCTCGGGTGGCCAACTTGAAGAACATGCGGGTGTTGGTGGTTGATGACAGTGACACTTCCCGGGCCACCATGACCGGGATTCTGGAGTCCCTCTCGTTTCAGGTTACCGAGATGGATTCCGCTGAGCGGGCTTTGGCCTTCATCACCGAACAGAATTCCGGCAACCGTTTCGAGCTTGTCCTGGTGGATTGGAAAATGCCCGGCATGGACGGTCTGGAGGCTACCCGTCGCTTTCGAGCCATGCCGGATCTGGCTGGCGCCACCATAATCCTCATGGTGAGTTCCCATGCTCAGGAAATTGTGGAGGCGAGTGCCAGGGAAGCGGGCGTGGATGAATTCCTCTCCAAGCCGGTGCACGCCTCAATGCTATTGGATGCCATTCTTACCGGGCTGGGGCAGGAGAAGAAAAAGGGGTTCTCCACGGTGGAACAATCTTGTGCCTGGAATATACCGGACCGGTTGCAGGTTCGGCACAAGCGCGTACTGTTGGTGGAAGATAACCACATCAATCAACTAGTGGCCAGAGAGCTGATGGAGGATATTGGGTTGACCGTGACTATTGCCAACAATGGCCGAGAGGCAATGGAAAAGATAAAGATAGAGAGGTTTGATCTGGTGTTGATGGACATCCAGATGCCGGAGATGGACGGGTATACCGCTACGCGAGAGATCAGGAAGTGGGAGGAACAATTGTCCATTGATGATTGTCGATTGATGAGAGAAAAACAGCAACAATTGTCGATGTCGCAAAAAAAACAATCATCGATCATCGATCATCAATCATCAATCCCAATCGTCGCCATGACTGCCAACGCTATGTCCGAAGACCGAGAAAAATGCCTGGAGGTCGGAATGAACGACCACATTGCCAAACCCATAGAGCCGGAGATACTGTACCGGACCCTTGGTAAATGGTTAAAGGTGGATTGTTCTGCAAGAGAAGCGTCCGGATCTGAACAGCATACGCAAGAGGATAATTTCCTCCCGGCTACTTTGCCGGGAATCGATTTGGCTGCCGGATTAAGAAAAGTACGGGACAACCGTAAATTGTTCCGCAAAATTCTTACGGAATTTTATCAGGATCATCGGAATGACCTGGAGAAAGTTAAGCAGGCTCTGGACAGTGGCGAAAAGGCTTCGGCCCAACACCTGGCACATGCCTTGAAAGGAGCTGCAGGGACCCTGGGTGCCAATGATTTATCCAAAGCTGCCGCAGCGCTGGAAAGCACACTAAGAAGTGGCGAGGATGCGGATGGCCCGGTCACGGTTTTTCGTGATGCCCTGACAGTTGTTATGGAAGGACTGGCGGTTTTGGAAATGAAAGGGAAAGCCGTTGCGGGTTTTGGTGAATTGGGGAAGGTGGATATGAAAGTCTTGGTTCATCATATAGAGGAGTTGAAGAGACTATTGAATGAACGCAGTTTTCGTGCTTCTGGCCCACTGTCAGAAATCAAGATAGCATTGGGTAACACATGCCCAGAGCTTTTCGGCACGTTGGAAGACCATGTAGCGGCCTTTCGGTTTGAAGAGGCGGAAGTAGTTTTGAATAAAATCCGGGAAAGCATATTGGCCACAGAATGATACAGAATTTCACAGAAAAAACATGGCATAACGGAAAATTCTTTTAAACATCATTCCATTTTTTTCTTCTGTGAACTTCTGTGCTATTCTGTGGCTAAGTTTTTTATCTTTTTCATTACATGGAAGCAATAGTGCGCGTGCTTTGGTCAATTCTCCTCATTCCCATTGGTGTTTACTTGGGGTTTACAGCACTCCTCCTGGTTTTTCAGTCCAGCTTTGTCTATTTTCCTGAACGCGAACTTGAGCTGACTCCCGCCGCCATAGGGCTTTCCCACGAAGAAGTCCGCTTTGAATCCGCCGATGGCTTGAAACTTCATGGATGGTTTGTCCAGGCCGAAAATCCAAGGGGGACCATTCTGTATTGCCACGGTAACGCAGGCAATATTTCCCATCGCATGGAATCCATTCGAATATTTTACGGTCTCCAGATGAACACCTTCATTTTTGACTATCGAGGATACGGCCAAAGCGAAGGGAAGCCCAGCGAAGTGGGAACTTATCGGGACGTGGAGGCGGCTTGGCTATATCTGGTAAACAGCCGTAAGCTTTCTACGGAAGAGATCGTTGTTTTCGGACAATCCTTGGGAGGCCCCATTGCTGCGTGGTCAGCTAAAAACAATACCCCCAGGGCTTTGATTATCGAATCTTCTTTTACTTCTATTCCAGATGTTGGGGCTGATGTATATCCATTTTTTCCAATTAGATGGATATCACGTTTCAAGTATCAAACCATGAAATATATTCGCCAGGCGGACTGCCCAATTCTGGTGGTACACAGCGTGGAAGATGAATTGATATCTTTTAAACACGGGAAAAAACTATTTGAAGCAGCCGCGGAACCGAAAGAGTTTCTGGAAATCAGGGGAGGGCACAACGATGGATTTTTTGTGTCCGGAGAAACCTATATCAGGGGCTTGAATAGTTTTCTTTCAAAGTACTTTCGGGGTGGTGATTAAAGAGGGACTATGGACGAGTAGACGATGGGACGAGGGATGATGGGTGGGTGAATGAAAAGAAAACTTGGAACCTAGACCCTGTGAGTAGTTACGGAGGTTACCTGGGGTTAGAGAAAGTTTGCATGAATTTGGAGTCTTGCGAGAGAAACATCATAGAGTCATCGGCAAAGGATTTTTTGTAAGCCTCCAGGGAACGGATAAACTCATAAAATTTAGGGTCTTGCTTAAAGGCGTGGGCGTAAATCTGAATGGACTCCGCGTCTCCTTTACCCATGGTGGTTTGTTCCTCTTTATAAGCCTCGGCCAGGAGAACCACCTTTTGTTTGTCGGTGGTGGCCCGGATTTTCATCGCTTCTTCATTACCTTCGGAACGATATTCCTTGGCAATCCTCTGCCGCTCCGCCCTCATCCGATTGTAGATGGAATTAGCAATTTCCGGAGGCATGTCCGCACGTTTGATACGAACGTCATTGATCAGGATACCGATAGACCTTGCTTTTTTATCCGAGGCATTCTTAACGGTCTCCATAATTTCGGTCCGTTTTGTGGAAATAATTTCGTGCAGTTCGTGGCGGCCTAATTCAACCCGAAGCTCCGAATAGATGATGTCGTCCAGCCTCGCTTGCGCCCTATCGTAACTTCTCACTGTTTGTAGAAAAAGAAGGGGATCCACAATCTTCCATTTTGCATAATTGTCCACCAACAGGTTTTTTTTGTCCGAGGTGATGATTTCTGCAGCCGCTGCGTCGTAATCGAGGAGCTGGTTGGAAAAGATGGTAACCGTTTGAATAAAGGGTAGTTTGAAATGCAGACCCGGATCCTTAACATCTCGAACCGGTTTCCCCATTTGAGTAACTACCGCCTGCTCCGTCATGTCTACGGTAAAATAGCCCGAATAGACGAACACACCAATTCCAAGCAAGATTAGAACTCCAATATTTTTTACCATCTGATGAATGCCTTTAAAGAATGCCTAATATTGTTAATAGATTGATCTCTAATTTTTCTTTTCTTCAGTTGCTTTGCCAAAAATTTTCCCAGCGCCGCCAAGAGGAAGTATAGGCATCAAATTCCCTCCGGCTTTTGGGTCAATGATGACCTTTTGAGCGTTCTGCAAAACCTCTTCCATGGCTTCAAGATAAAGCCTCTTTCGCGTAATATCCTCCGCCTTTTTGTATTCGGCAAAGATTTTGTTGAATTTTTCCGCATCACCTTTGGCTCTGTTGATCTTTTCCTCCATGTAACCTTCCGCCGCCTTTATGATCTGAGCCGATTTTCCTCGGGCTTCGGGGATCACCATATTCTGGTATCCCTGGGCTTCGTTGATCATTCTTTCCTTGTCTTCCCTTGCACTGACCACGTCTTTAAAAGCATCAATTACCTGTTTAGGAGGGTGAACGTCCTGCAATTGAACCGTAATCACCTGAAGCCCAACTTTATAGCGATCCAGAATGCTCTGAATTAATTGCTTTGTATCCGCCTGAATTTGGAACTTGCCAGCGGTCAATGCCTCATCAATGCGTCTCCCACCTACAACTTCTCGGATGGCCGCTTCGGAGGCGTCGAGAACAGCTTTTCGAACCTTTCGGACATTGAAAAGGTATTCTGTGGAATTGGCAATTTCGTATTGGACCACCATATCGATATCGATGATGTTTTCATCGCCCGTCAGCATCAGGGATTCCTCGGGAACATCCCTGTAGCGAGCTGGAGGCCCCTGGTCAATGAGTCGAAACCCTATCTCTTCACGCCTCACTTCTTTAATTTTTGGGGTATATTTCGTTTCAATAGGGCTCGGAAGCTTCCAGTTTAAGCCGGAACCTACCGTTCGGACATGTTCTCCAAAACGGAGAACCACGCCCTCTTCATCCGGTCCGACAATAAAGAAGATACTGCCACCCACCCATATCAGCAACGCCAGGGCAATTAATGGAAGAGCCTTGCCGGGTTTGAATTCCGGAAGGTTTATCTTTGGGAATTCGAATGGAGGTTCGTTTTTTCCAAATGGGCCTCCACCACCCGATGAACCGCCTCCTTTATTAACCGGGAAATCATCCCATGCCATAAAAAAATCCTTTCGCATTGCTAAAACCGGTAAAATCCGTTTTTTTTCCAGCAGGGTAAAAAAAAAGAGCACTCCCGTCGTGAAAATGAATGACTAAAAAAAGGGAGTGCATTAGAAGGTCAACTCAGAAGTATCATGGAGGGCTATTAAAACAAAATACGGAAGGAATGTCAAGATTCTTCGGAATCCTCTGAACCTGGATTGACAACACTACGAATATATCTTCCTGATTTGAACTGAACCACTTTTCGCGCTGAAATTTCAGCATCCTCGCCTGTTCTAGGGTTCCGCCCCATCCTGGCACTTTTTTCTCTCACTTCAAATTTACCAAATTTTTTCAGCGTTACAGTCTCCGACCGAGACAGCGAGTCCTTGATGAGAAAAAGGATTTCCTCTACGGCGGTTTCAGCTAACTTTTTGGGCGCGCCCGTGTTATAGATTATTTCCTGCGTAATATTTAGTTTCGTCATAGCTATTTAATTATCAATAATCACCGGGTAATTGTCAAACAGAAGGAAAATAGCTTGTTTTCTCAAGCCCTGGCGGCAGTCAGGCAATACAGGGTTTTGGCACCATGTTTCATAAGGATATTGGAACATTCTCTGGTGGTGGCGCCGGTGGTGAAAACATCGTCAACCAATAGAACTTTCTTTCCTTGAATCAACTTTTCTTCACCCATGAAAGAAAATGAGCCCTTTACATTCTTTAATCGATCTTTTCTGGCCAATAAGACCTGTGGGACAGTTTCTCTTGTTTTGAGTAAGGAGCCGGCAAGGATTGGGCGACCAGACTCAATGGATAATTTTTGGGCTATCAGAAAGGCTGGGTCGAATCCTCTCTCAATAAGTTTCTTTTTATGGACGGGAACATAGCAAATCGCTTCAAAGTCCTTGGGAAAGTCGGGCTTTTTAATAAGATTCATCAGAAAACGTGCCAGATCATCGGCCAGGCCTGGAATGCGGTTGTACTTGAACCAATGGATTATGTTCCTTAGAGTATCTTCATATTTGCCAAATGATCGGAGGAGTTGGTATGGAGGCGGATCTTCCAGGCAGTCTCCACATTGGTATGGATCAACATGATAATCAATGTACAGAAATTTCCCACAAGTACCGCATACAGCTTCATCAATAGGGGCGATAGTTTCCAGGCAAGGGCTACAAATCCAATTTGAAGGACCTTCATCAAAAGCCGCCGAGCAACTTCGGCATTTTCGTGGAAAAAAGAGATCGTACCCCGTTCTCGCTAATGTTCTGGGATGGAAACCGATTTCCATAGACCTTTTTCCGTTTTCCATTCAGTTGGGAACCGACTTCGGGAAAACTGAAATGGCTCAAAAAACAGCATGAGTGGTGAAGATGATGGTAACTACTCAGGTGAAAAGGTCGAAGGCTGAAGGCTAAAGTAAATCGAGTATATCGAAATACCTTAATCAAACTATTCATAACCTTTTTGGAGCTTTTCCCTTCAGCCTTCAGTCTGAAAACCTGAGTAGTTTCAGATGATGTTACTATTTTACAACACTATCAGGTTATTAAAAAAGAAGGAATGATCGGCACTGGCATTGTAAGAAATAATAATTGTGGGGCATCTTTCCGGGACTTTTTCTCTCTATTTATTTTTCAATATTGTACACTGCCTAAAGATTCATTTATAATGAAAAAAATTAAAAATGAATTAGGAATTGGCTGCTTTATCCCCACCTTAATGGTTTTAAGCACAAAAATGCTATTTTTTCATATAACCTTGCCATTCCCGACTGCACACTAACGACAAGGTCTTTGCGGAATATTTTAGAAACCGCTAACCCCAGAGGGAACACAAAAATGAATCAACTTAAAAATCTCAAGCCGGAAGATTTAATTGGTAAAACCATCTTTGTGCGTGTGGATTTCAATGTGCCTCTCCAACAAAGAGCCCACGGAAGGTTTTATGTCTCGGACGACCAACGTATTCGGAGATTTCTGGATACCACTTTTACCATGATTCACAATCTAACCAAAGGCAACTGTAAAGTTATTATTGGTTCCCATCTTGGCAGGCCCCATAAACAGCTTGATCATTCCAATTGGGACGGAATATTTAATCTTCAATTTGTTTGTGCCCACCTTGAAACTCTTATGAAGAAAGCATATGAGGATACGTATATTGTCTTTCCACCGGAAGCCATAGACTCCCAACTGAAACACTCCATTGAGATGTTCAAAAAAAACCAGCTTCCTATGGGGGGAATAAAATTTCTGCCAAATTTGCGTTATCTTTTGGAAACGGAATCTCTTTATCGTGACGAGTTTATGGATGATCTGGCAACTGTTTGCGATGTTTATATCAATTGCGCCTTTGGTACCAGCCACAGGGAAAGTCGAAGTATCACCGCTCTCCCCCTGTTAATGAAAAAGAAGGGTAAACTTTTCGTGGCTGGCGCTTTACTCGGTGAGGAAGTCTCAAGACTTGGCGAACTGGCCGGAAGAGTGCTGAAAAACCCCGGGCAAACCTGCTTTGTTGCGGGAGGCTCAAAAGTTTCGGATAAAATAGGAGTGCTGAAGCAGTTTGCCTTATCGGGTGTTAATACCATCCTTTTGGGCGGGAAAATGGTCAACTCTTTTTTGGTGGCAAGGGATTTGGAAAAAAATGATGGAAAGCTTCCGGCAAAGTTAAAACCATCAACAGAGGAAGAGGAAAAAAGTTTTCGTAAGGAATTGAAACTTGCTTGTGAAATCCTTGAAGTCGCGAAAAAGAATGGTGTGGAAATTGTTTTCCCATTGGACTACAAAGTGGCTCCCGACTTTAATTCCAAGGAATTTACACTTTCGGAGTCTCCGGATTTTGAAAAGGAATTACAATTGGACATAGGGAAAAAGACTATCAAAAAATACGCGGAAATCCTAAAAGGTAAAAATATGAAAAATATTTTTTGGAATGGGCCCCTGGGAGCATTCGACCACCCCACGGTCAGTGGTTATGCCGAAGGATCGCTGGAAATTGCCCAATGCCTTTTTAAAAAATGCCTACATGTACAGGATTCTTTCATTGTTATTGGGGGAGGGGATTCCGCTGCAGTGGTGCAAAAGTTTGATCTTGTCAGGGCAAAAAAATGGTTTGCAAAGGAGCTGAATCAAATGATTTCCAAGAATGTAAACCACAAACTCTTCCAGATTAATTTTCTGGATGAGGATTTATATACATTCGTTAACTATTTTGCAAAGAATTTTTTTATTTCTACAGGCGGGGGCGCGTCATTGGAGTTTTTGGAATCCTTTTTGAAGGACCAGGGCCAACATCCCCTCAGTCATTATCTACCTGGGACGAAAGTACTTTCATAGAACGCCTATAGCTAACCCTCCGAGTTTCTTGCTTCCGCTCTCCTCCGTTTGTCTAATGTTCATGCACTTCTGAAATCTTACCGGATATAGGCCTCTTTCCGGGGCAGACCATATGGAAACGATTTCATATACAGTTGTATCAAAAGAAATGGCAACCTTGAACAAAAAATATTATCCGTTCATCCTCCTGGCAATCGCTTTACTTGTCAGAAGTATTTATTTCTATCAATTCCAAAGCAATCCATATTTTGCCCATGTTCCTAAACTATGGGATCAAGCCATCTACCACAAAGCTGCTCAGGCTTTTGCAAATGGGGATATCCTTGCAGTAGCCCCTGGTATTATTAACTATTTCGCTCCTCTGTACCAATATTTTTTGGGAATCATTTATTGGGCTTTCGGGGTCAATCTCACGGCAGCATGGATCGCTCAACTTCTTCTTGGTGCTGTTTCCACCCTCCTGGTTTATTTTATCGGCCTTCGTTATTTTGAACCTGGTGTCAGTTTTCTCGCTTCCTTGCTTTTCACTTTTTACGGGGTTAACTGGCTGTATGAAACAACGCTTTTCCGAGCATCATTCATTACTTTTTTGGAACTGATGTCATGTATTTATTTAATCCGATTTGCTGAACGCCCAGGATTCCTTCGTATGGTTTTGAGCTCGCTTTTTCTGGCTCTCCTAACGCAATCCAGGACAAACTATCTATTAATCGTTCCATTTGCTTTGTTTTATCTATGGAAAAAAGTCTTTTTACTCAAGCCCGCAGGAAAAAAAATGTTGGCCGGCTACCTTTTTATTTTCGTGTTAGCTTCTGCCCCTTCACTGGCATGGGTTCATGCGGTACATGGAAGTTGGGGGCTATATGACCGGACAGGACCTGAAAATTTATTGTTAGCCAATATGGTGGACCATGACCCTAGAATTTACGGCCATGGCGAAGGGTATAACGAGATTGCCAGAACACTGCCTTTGGAAACAGTGCCGGTATTACGTTATCTCCTGAAAACAGGTTGGGAACATCCTTTGGAGTTTCTCAAAATTTATTTGCGCAAAATCTATTATTATTTTAATAACTATGAAGTACCTAACGCATATAATTTTTATCTCTCCCAAGATTTTTCCTCACTCCTAAAGTGGGTTTCCATACCCTTTGTTTTCCTTAGTTCTTTGGGGGGGATCGGTTTTGTTTTGCTGAGAAAAGAAAAAAGGAGTTGGACCCTTCTGCATGCTTATTTCATCGCCAATGTTTTAATGTACTTACCCGCTTTAATTTTATCCAGATATCGTATTTCCATCATTCCGTTCCTTGCTTTGTTTTCAGCATATTGTTTATGGGTCGCCTATCCTGCAATGAGGCAAAAACGTTTCTTTTTTTTAGCGATGCTTTTCTCCTGTTTTCTCCTATTAAACTTTATAGCAAAGACAAATCCGCACCTGGAAGGGAAAATCAGACAGATGGATTATATTAATATGGGCTCAACTATTTTTAATAATGATATCCCGGAAGATAATCATAAAGGGTATGAATATTTGAAAAAAGCCTCAGATTTATCTCGTACTTTGAAACCGGAACTCCGCGCTACAAGTTTGCTGAGAGAAGTCTTCAGTCAGTATTATGCTCGTGAGTCAATAAAGTTTAGGGAACAAGGTAGCCTACAAAAAGAGTTGATAGCACTAAAGAAATCTCTCGTGTATGACTATGCCCAACCTGTAAGCCATTACCAATACGGCATACTATCACTTAATGTTGAAAAAAATACAAGGAAGGCGTTGCTGGAGTCTTTGCAAGCCATCGTTCTGGATCCAAATATACAGGAAATGCATGAGTTGTCAGCATTAATATATAAAGATTTGATGAATAAGCCGCTATGGGCATTGTATCATTTGGAAAAGGCGCTTAATTTAACAGAAGGCGAGGATAAAGGAACATTACCGAAGGAAATCAAAAGCTTCAGGGCGACATTAGAGGATCAACAAGTGTTACCCGGTAACCTGCAAGAAATTGAAAGTGTTTTGCGAAACCAAATGCAACCACTATTAAATTTCCCCTTCAAGATAGGCCTCCCCTATACCATCTATGCATGGACGCCAAAACAAACGGAGGAATACCTTGTTGCTCTATATCAACATCTAATCTTACTCCCTGAGACGAACGTCCCAATGTTATATTATCAGCTAGGGATGATTTACTTGGAAAAGATTCATAATGCGCATACCGCCTTTCATTATTTGAGAGAAGCCTGGGATAGCGGGGTCCAATTTGCTGATCTCGAAACTGTTTTAAACCGCATGGATAAGAAAAGGCAGTCTCAGCTTATTGATTGATTCCAATGGCTTTCCCCGTTAAAAAAAAAGGTCTTTGGTAACAAAAAAAGCAGATCTTTGGGGTGAACCTTAAAATGGAAGAAGGGAGGGATGCAAAACGGATGTGAGTTTAGGTTGGATTTTTCTAAGAGATGTATTGCTATCTTCTGCGACAAGATGGGAATCTACTGATTTGCAGACGGGTTGGCGTAACGAACTGATTCTCCAACTCCTATTTCCATTGTACTGTTGACCAACCAGCCGGTGGAAGTCTCATGTCTGGCGACGAGAATTCTGAATTCTCCAATTTTTTCCTGAAGATCCCAGGAAGATTGCTCCTCGGATCGCTTTTCGGGTTTTGGAATTTCCCGGAAAATTTCAAAAAGATCGCCGGCTTTAACGCCATCCTTTTTTCCACAGTCGATATAAATTTCGGCGTTGGTTCCTATAAACTGTTTCAAGTCCTTGATGGCAACAGTGTATCCTTTGATGTCCTTAGTGGGTGGGGTTTTGGAATGATCAATGAGCGGTATCGGGATTTCTTCATATTTACGAATTTTGTCTCCCACGGTTATGGCATCGAAAAGTTTGGTTACAACAGCAGTTCGTGCATCTTTATCGATTTCCACGATTTTAACTTGCCCCAAATTCTTTATTAAATTCCCAAGTGCTTTTCCTGTTTTCGGATGTTTGACCTTGCCCAATGTAGTATAAACCACAAACTTCTCGCCAACTTTCGGTTCATAATTATCAAATTCCAGAAGAGCTTTATCACCTTTTGTTAAATAGCTCTTTTCAAAAAAAGATTGGGAGATATGCCCAACCGCATAGTCCTGATTACCGATAAATCCAGCTGATTCAAAAAGATCGCTGTTTTCCCCAAAAGATACGAGCTTGTACTCTTTTGGAGGTGGCGGAGGCGGTACCTCGGCTTTTACAACAGGCATTTTTTCCACTTTTTCAGGTTTCGCCGGTCTCCCGATTAAATCATACAAGCTGATTTTATTGCCTGGATAGATCAGATCGGGATTCAGAATATATTCATTTCGTTTCCAGATGGCAGGCCATTTGAACGGGTCAAGAAAAAAATGCTTGGATATGTCCCAGAGCGTATCTCCTTTTTTAACGGTGTATTCTTCAGGAACTTTTTCATTTATGTTACCTTGTGGACCTTCTGCTCCAGCCGGTGTCATCCATAGGGTATAAGTAAGGCTAAAAAAGAAAAATAGTTTTAAAGGCGACATTTTTTTCATTAAACATTCCTATAAAATGGGCTTAGTTTCACCAACTGACTTTGTGTTATGGCAATTGCGTTATTTCCCCTGTTTTTTCTTCAACCTTTGGATCTGTTTTAATGCTACCTCTCCTACCCTTGTACCTGAATATTCAGCTGCTACTTTTTCAAGCTCGGCGAAGCATCTGTCAATTTCTTTCAGGTCGTATAGGCACAAGGCATGTTTTAACTTAGCATCCGGGACTTTGTTTCCTTGTGGATAGTTTTCATAAACCTTTTCAAACTCATCGGCAGCTTGCTTAAAATCCTTTAGCCCATAATATGATTCGCCTATCCAATATTGAGCATTGTCGGCGAGAGAATTCTTGGGATATAGTTCAACAAATTTTCTGAAATTTTCTATTGCGCTGGTATATTCTCCAAAGCGCAAGTCATCGTAGGCGCTCTGATAATAATCTTCCGCATTAAGAGCCGCCATTTCGACGCCATTTTTCTTAGTGGAAGATTCGGAGATAGTTCCCGTTTCCTGCTGCCTTGCCTGAATCTTTTCAATGGAGGGCGGTGGACTCTCAATAACTTCTCCCGTTTCATATTCGCGGATTTTTTCCGGCGCTTCACTTTCTTCTTCCTTGCCCTTCAAACGATCAATTTCTTCTCTTAAATAACGTGCATCGGATTGATAAGCGCTAATGGTTTGGTTTAATTCAGACACCGTTTGCTCCAGTTTCTCTATCTTTTTACTATTTTCTCTGGAATCCAAGTCGGCGGTGGTAACCAAACCCTCTTTCTTCTCCGACTTGCTCGTTATGCACCCATGAAACAGGCCTGAAAAAAATAAAACGATGATGACAAAAGCATGAATTTTTTGATTATTATTCATAAATATCCTTTTCCCAAAATTTTTATTGTGGCGCAATTATAACAAGCTGAACTAGCATGATCAAGAACCAAAGTTCCATTTAAGATTTCTGTTTGGAACTCTAATTGGTCTTTAAGATCCGTGGGTTCCTTTTTGCTTGAGTTCAAATATATCTTGTCTTGGCAAGTTTTTTTATATGAGGGATTTTTGTTAGGATAGGGATTATTCATAAAGCGCTGTAGTAATCTCTTAATTAAGGTTTAATGAATGCTGGATATAAAAAAACTAAGGGAAAAGGTCCAAGCTGAAAAAAAAGCCATTTTTGAGGAACATAGAAACGGAAGAGATGGGCTAGAAACCGTAAGAAAACTGACTGGCATGGTAGACCGGACCATCAAAGAGATTTTAGACCAGGCTTGGAAAGGCAGTGTATCCGACAGTTCGGAAAAACCTTGCTCCATAATTGCCGTGGGCGGGTACGGGCGCGAGGAACTTTCCCCATGTTCGGACATTGACCTCTTGACTCTTTATCCCAAGGAGATGCATGAATCCGCTGAAAAGCTGGTGAATATCCTCATCCCTTCGCTTTGGGATATCGGATTTGAAGTGGCTCACGCCTTTTGGACTACCCAGGAAACCATCCAGATGGCGAGAACGGATGTGATAGTTAAAACGAACATCATCTATAACCGGTTGATCTGGGGCCAGAACCCACTGTTTGCCAGGTTAAAAAAAGCCCAGTGGGACAATACGGGTAAAAGAGACATCGTTCCTTTCATGCAATATTTAGAAGAAATGCGGAAAACAATCGCAAAGTCACCTTTGGGAATCGCCCAACCTAATTTAAAAAATGACACGGGAG
>JAJDAS010000344.1 GCA_029261755.1 Nitrospinia bacterium | reverse complement strand
GAGGGTTTTAATAACAAAGCAAAACTCACTATGAGAAAATCCTATGGGTTTAAATCGTTTAAAATCGCTGAATTAGCTTTGTATCATGTGCTTGGGGATTTACCAGAGCCAGAATTAACCCACAAATTCACCTGACGAAGCTATTTTTTTAAAATTGGTGTAATGTCAACTCTGGGTGCACATGCTAATTTGCTTATCCGAGTTTTCCTGATAACACCACTTTTGCGTAGTTATCAAGAAACTGGTGAATAACTTGTTATGTCTTTAAAACCGTAGTGCTACCAACATCCAAATAAATTAAGGGGGAAAAATGATAGAAGAATGGGTCAAACAAATGCAAAATCAAGTAAATTCAATTGAAAAACTTGAGAAGTATATCAATTTGTCTGACGATGAAAGACATGCTATTGAGAAATTAAATACCAGATGGGGAGTTTCACCATATTTTGCGTCGTTGATGGATAAAGACGATCCAGAGTGTCCAATTCGCAAACAGGTAATTCCATCCATAAAAGAGCGAGTAAATGAGTATGGTATGAATAATTACCTTGTCTGGAAGGAAAACAGAGCAACAGAGGAGGCACGACCAGACAGTATCGCTCGACAGTATCACGACCGTATTGCTTTTACTGTCACTGAAACTTGCGGTATCTATTGCAGACATTGTTTCCGTAAGGAACTTGTTGTTGATAGGGACTTAAAATTGCGCATGGATGTCAAAGAGGGGCTGGAATGGATCTCTAACCATCCAGAGATTCGAGATGTTCTTATAACCGGTGGCGACCCGCTCCTTCTGTCAGATGATAAATTAAAATATCTGGTAACATCACTTCGTGATATACCTCATATCGAGATGATTAGAATTGGTTCACGCTTGCCCATCGTGTTACCTCAAAGAATTACTGATGGTTTGAAAAAGGCGATTGGAGGTTATCATAAAGTTCCTGTTTGGATAAACACGCAATGTAACCATCCAAAGGAGATAACAGAACAAACCGCAAGAGCTATTTATGAGTTAATGAGTTGTGGTATCAATGTCGGCAATCAGGCTGTATTACTAAAGGGAATCAATGATGATGTAGATACCTTCAGGGAATTGCATCAAAAGCTATTGCGTATTCGCATCCGTCCTTACTATGTTTTTTACTGTGAGCCGGCTCCCGGAATCGACCATTTCCGCACCCCAGTCGAAAAGGGTGCTGAATTGATCAGAGACGCATTACGAGGTCATACAACTGGACTGGCTCAACCAATGTATGTTTTAGCAACAAATATTGGCAAGGTTCCCTTAATGCCTGATTACTATATTGTTGGTAAAAATGAGAAAGAATATGCATTACGAAATCATAAGGGAGAAGAAACAAAAATTCCCAATATGCCAGCTTAAGAATGCGGTCATTGCTCAAAACAAGACATAACAATCGGTTCAAGTGGACGGCAAAAAGCGCCGCCACCCAAACTAACCGTGGATAAAAAACAAAAGAGAAGATGAATTGAAAGCTTTTTGAACTACTCGATAGCGCATATATTAGCGCTCGCTATGACCCTGAGTTCAAAATAGCGAAAGAAGAGTTAGAGTACCTATCAGACCGGGTTAAAAGATTATTGGGGTTAACTGAAAAAATCTGTAAAGAAAAAATCGAAAGCTTTATAGCGAAAAATTCCAAACGGTTATAACTATTTGGGCGTTATGTTTGTGCAGTCTTATGGTATGAAATGAATGTAGCTTTTGCGCTTTGAAAAGGTGCCTGACTTTCGTTCGCGGGCTCCATTGTGGCGAAGCCCTGTGGAGCCTCGATGCTTGTTTTGTCCGGCTTGGAGGTTTTATGCATCCTGGCTCCACAGCCCTCGGATAAAGTATTAAGTGCAAACCACATCTGTTGCCGAGGGACAATGGAGCCAGCGTCATGGGACGTTCAAATGTTTTGCACAACGCTAAAGTGTTACAAATGAAAAGTAAATCATCGGAGGGTTTGAATATGGGAACTTATAAAAACGTTATGCAGAAAAAAAGTAAATAATCATGTCAAACAAAAAGCATAAAAGAGAGTTGACTATAAAAGTATTTTCATCTTTTGAGGGTGAGAATAGAGCAGAGCATCGTCAACTGGCTGACTTGACACCCGAACAGAGATGGAATGAGTTCTCAGTATTACAGGAACGGGCTTGAGGTACAAAGTGGACTAAAGATCGAATTGTAATAATTGCAAGTATTGAAAAATTAACTTGATAGGGAATAAATGTTTTTTACTGAAGACATGAAGGATTTAATTCAACTCTTTGAAAGATATTGTGTAAATCAATATCAAAAATGCCTATCCAACTTGACTACCTTAAGGAGATCTACATGAGTATAACCCACAAAAATATCCGCTTAGATTTCAACAACATGCTGGAGGGAAGGGTGGGCGAAGAGCACGGCCTCTCCCTGAATGATCTGCAAGGGATGGAACCGAAGGCCAACACCTTCATGGAAGAGCTTCTCCGGGAGCGAAGTGAAGGCAAACTTCCGTTCTATGATCTGCCCTATCAGGATATCTCCGCAATTTTGAAGTGCGTGGAGTCAAAAAAGGATCGATTCGATAACTTCGTGGTGATCGGTATCGGTGGATCGGCCCTGGGAAATATCGCGCTTCAGAACTCCCTGAACAGCCTTTGTTGGAACGATTGGGACACCGAAAAAAGAAGGGGCTTCATGCGGATTTTTGTTCCGGATAACTCCGATCCTGAACTGTTCGGGGACCTTCTGGACTCCCTGGACCCAAAGAAAACCCTCTTCAATGTGATTTCCAAGTCCGGCGGTACGGCGGAGACTGCCGGTCAGTTCCTCCTCATCAGAAAACTCCTGGAAGAACGGTTAGGCGCTTCTTTCAAAGACCATATTCTTGCCACAACCGACGAAAAGGGCGGCCTTCTCCGGCAGATCGTCAATGAAGAGGGGTACGAGAATTTTCCCGTCCCGGATGGAGTGGGAGGCAGGTTTTCGGTGCTCACCCCCGTTGGACTTATCTCTGCGGCTATGGCGGGGATCGATATCCAGGAATTGTTGGACGGCGCCGCAGCTATGGATGAACGATGCAAACTGCCTCACCTCTTTAAAAATCCGGCCATG
>JAJDAS010000343.1 GCA_029261755.1 Nitrospinia bacterium | reverse complement strand
CTCTTCCCAACTGTCCGGAAAAAAAGACAGTAATACAGGCCAATCTTCTTCCATAATTCTACACCTCCAAAAATATATATTTTGTTGGAAGTATAGGATTTAACAAGTTAAATGTCAACAAAACAACTTAGCGCTTATGGGCTGTCACCCCCGGCTATACGCTTTCGACCCTCCGGGCCTGAAAAGCATGCTAAGTCAGACTCACTAACTTATGGGTAAAAGTTAGCCTTCAAAAGGAAGAGACTGAAAAATATTGCCTCTCCCCTGCTCCCAAAGACATAGGTAAAAGTTAGCTTACCAAAGGGGAAATTTCGTGGAGTGGAGATCTATCTTCGAAGGATCTCCGCTGCTTTGAAACCTTTGTTCCGCAGAGCGCTTCGAACCTTCTCCGCCTCGTTAAGGGCGCCTTTTTTGGTCACGTACAAGGTACGGCATAAAAGAGGCGAGGCTTGATAAAAGGTCCGGGAGGGATAACCCAATCTTTCCACTTTCCTCTTCATCTCGGAGGCTCCATATTCTTTATAAAAGGAACCGACGCTTACGTAGTGCCGCCCTTCCTTATTGATGACAAAGCCATCAATTCTTTTGTCTTTCAGTTCCTTTTGAATATCTGCGACCTCGCTTCTGGAAGGATAAGGTCCCACTGCCACCTTATGCATCTTGATGGGCTTCTTTTCCTTTTTCATAGTGGAAGAGAGACCAAGGGACTTCACCCTGGCCTTGGCGTTTTTTAGTTCATCATCCAACACAAAAGCTCCCACGAAAATTTTGTATTTCTTCGCTCCTTCTGTTTTCTCTTTAGTTGTTCCTGCCGTTTTTTCTTCGATCCTCACCGGTTGATAGCCGGCTTTCCGGGGAACCTTTTGCTCAACTTTCTTTTTTGCAACCGGCAAGGTTTCAGGAGGGGGGATAGTAACCTTAGCCAGTTTCTCCTCTTCCTCTGAAAATATGACATCCTCATCGGATACCAAGGGATCATCCAAAGATTTCATGACCTTGGCGGGTTTACCGGGGATCTTTACTTCCCCAGCCTGAGGAAACATCTCTTCATGAGAAGGTGGAGGAGCCTGGGTGGGATCCTCTGTTTCCGGTTTTTTATTGTGGGACCAATAAAAAACCGCTCCACAAATGAGCACTCCGGCAACCGCCATGGTGATGATCTTCGCGTTTTTCTTCCGGATTTTTTCCTCTTCCCTGAGTTCGGAGAGTATCTCCGCCTCCTCAAGGATTTCGGAAAGCTCATTATCACTTTCTTGCTTTGAACCGTCTTCTTTTAATTTATCTTCATCCATTATTTTTTATCGCCAATAAGGCTACGGCATAGGAGGCGATCCCTTCTCCGACGCCAACAAAGCCCAGTCCTTCCGTGGTAGTGGCCTTGATGCTCACCCGGGATTCATCGATCTGAAGGGCCTGGGCAATATTTTGTTTCATGGCTTGAGAATGGGGGGAAATCCTTGGTTGATGCGCCACAACGATGGAATCCAGGTTGCAAATTTCGTAGCCCTTTCCGCGGAGAACCTCTCCTACTTTCTCCAAAAGGACGAGGCTGGAAATTCCCTTGAACTGGTCCGAGGAATCAGGAAAATGCTTTCCGATATCGCCTGCATCAGCCGCCCCCAAAAGGGCATCGGATATGGCGTGGCAAAGAACATCCGCATCGGAATGTCCCAACAATCCCTTCTCGAAAGGGATGTCCACCCCTCCGAGGATCAGTTTTCTTCCCTCCACCAGCCGATGGACATCGTAGCCGTTTCCGATTCTGAACATGGGACAACTATATCAATTCGCGGGACGCTAAATCAACCGACTTGCCAGGCTGGATAGCTCTCCTGAATTCCCATTTTTTTCTTTTTAAAAGGGGCGAAAACTGGTTTTAGGGCACTTCCAAAAACTCACTTTTTTAAAGAAACCTACCACTAATTCCCCCTTTGTTAAGAGGGTTAGGGGGATGTAAATGGAGTTTTTGGAAGTGCCCTTTAGAAAATCGGCCATCCTCCATGAGAGATGATGGTTTGCTCGATCTCTTTCATAATCCTGATGGTCTCTGCCAGGGCGGAAATGGTTCGTTGGTACGGAGATAAAAATGGCTGGCCGGAAGCATTTTACAACCGAAGCAAAGTGGGGAGATACGCCAGGTAAACCAGGCTTAAAAGAATCAGCGTCAGGTTGAGGATCATGGAGATCCCATGGATTTTTTTGAAAGATACGGAAAGGGCTTCCTTCTGGACAACATCGGTGGTTTGGCGTATTTCAGCCTTGATCTCCCTGGCCTTGGCGCCGACTCCCATCCCGGAAATAAGGGTCAGCGCCACCATCAGGATAAGAATAGCAAATGGAGCCCGCACGGAGGTGAGCTGGGCCTTCCAAAGAATGAAAAAAGTTCCCACCAATCCCAAGGAGCAGACATATCCAATGAAAAAGTACTTGGGGAAGATGGCGCCCACAATATCCCCTGCTGTTTCCCTTGGAAATGCCTTGAAAATGGAAGGGGCGGCGATAAAGGAAAAGAAAAGCATCCCGCCAAACCAAAAAACGAGGAAGAGTAGGTGAAGGTATTTAACAATTGCCATAACTGCTTACTCCATGGTTAAAAATTAATGTTTTTTTTCTTAGCTCCTTAAGATGAGGAAGGAGCATTAAGGTTTCATCAATTATCATTTATTAGTTTTGTAACTTTAGGAACGGGGCAAAAGTAGCTTGGTATTTTTATTTGTTCTTCTTTGGGCGAACCCGCAAAGCAAAAGAGGAAGGGAAAAGCCCTGGGAGCACGAAGAAGGCTGGTTTTTGGAAGCGCCCAAAAGTACTAGCTTGAAATGCCCCCCATTTTTTCTTAAAATTCTAAGGTGATCTTTTTTGAAGCTTTGTGTGGGCCGTCCCCGTTTTAGCATTTCAGCCGAGTGAGGAAAAAGAGCCTCTGTAAAATTATTTGTAATGGAATCCTTTTCCGCCAATAAACACCATTTTTACCAGGGTAAACAAAGAAATCTTCTTGTAAGTTTTTGAGAGAGTAAATAACGCCTTTCCGAAAAGCTTCCTTTTTTATTGAAGCATCCCCGGCAAACCGTTCCCAACATATATCCATCTTCAAGATCAAGATTCTTTACAAAACTACTGAAAAGCCATTTGGGTGACAATGTGAGTTCTCCCATTCCCATAACCTTTATTAGCATTTTTTTAGGAGTTGCAATGAAAAACCGTTTCTTTAGTCTATTAACTTTCTTTGCTGTGGCAGCATTTTCTTTCCTTGGGCTTTCCTCTTCTCACGCCGCGCCGCCCACGAAGGAAACCGTGGTGGTAATGCCCGTCCATGGAGCGAGTTTGACCCCTCAGGTTCGAGCCACGTTGACCAACACTCTAATCGGACAATTGATCAAGGCTCAAAGATACAACTTCTTGAGTGGAAACGTAGTGGAGGAGTCCATGAGAACGGCTTTGAAGGTCCAGGCGAAGGAGGCTTCGTGCGAGGATCTGGCTTGTCTGCGATTGGTCGCCAAGAGCGTTGGAACAGACCTGGTCCTTACCACCCGTGTGCTTAAAGAAGGAGGGACTTATTATCTGGACTCCAAAATCGATAACATCGGCACAGGGAGCGTAATCGCACAGGTGGACGACGAATGCATCAATTGCAACCTGGGCTCCCTTAAGAACTCCATAAAGGGGCTTGCCCAGGAGTTGGTGAAGGTGGATCTTTCACAAGCAGTTGCGGGACAATCCTCTCGTGGCAGACAGTCTTCCCGAGGGGCTGAAGAAGGTTCCTCCGCTGGCGATTTAGTTGACAATGGTGACGGCACCATTACGGATACGAAGACGAACCTCATGTGGGCCAAGGATGACAGCGCCACCACAACCAAGGAGTGCATGGATTGGGTAAAGGCCAGGAAATATACGAAGAAGCTTAAAACCGGGGGATACAATGACTGGCGTCTACCCACCTTAAGCGAATTAAAAACCATCTATGACGAGTCGAAATCGAATAAGATTGGATTCGCATTTAAAGATTACCGGGAAAGATATCCACTTCACATGGAAAAGGTTTTTGGCGATCCAGCAGCATTTTTGGTGTGGTCTTCCGAAACAAAAGGCGTCTGTTGCGCCCGTCTACTTCATTTCCACACTGGTTATGTAGGCAAGCAGATGAAATATTATTGCAGGGAAGCTGGAGTCAGGCCCGTTCGGGATGGTGGCAGGCGGAGGTAGGAAATGGCGTGGGAGCAATGATTTCCCAATGACAGCGAAGCCAATGACCATTTAATGACGTTTTTCTGAATGACGGTCTTTCAATGACGGCGCAGCCAAATGACGGTCTTCTAATGACGGTTTTCTAAAATGACGCTTTTTTTAAGAAAACCTCATCCCGTCCCCCCCGGTATGGCGGGCGGAACGGTAAAGGAAGAAGAGTTGATCCATAAATGGACCTGGATCGCTATCAGGTACCCGGCCAGAATGGCGGGCGACCATTTCAAGTGCCCAAAAAAGGTGTAACGGCCGTTGGAGGTGCCCATAAGAGCTACACCCGCCGCGCTTCCTATGGATAGGATGCTACCACCTATACCGGCGGTGAGGGTCACCAGCAGCCATTGCCCAAGCGACATGTCGGGATTCATGGTGAGGACGGCAAACATCACCGGGATGTTATCAAAAATGGCGGAAAGTAAGCCCACCATGGTATTGGCTATGGTGGGACCCATTTTTACGTACATGACCTCCGAAAGCAGGGACAGATATCCAATCAATCCCAACCCGCCCACGCATAGCACAACACCGTAAAAGAAAAGAAGCGTGTCCCACTCCGCACGGGAAACCCTGTCGAAAACGTTGAACGGGGTAGGCCCGGCCAGACTTTCGTCTCCTGTCACCACAGCCATGTCTTCCGCTCTTCTGGCAGTTTGTGACGACACCATTTCCTCAACCGTTTTGCCGTGGGTTTTTTTCAGGTAAAATCCGAAAATTTGCAGATAGCTCAAACCGGTCATCATGCCTACCACGGGTGGGAGGTGGAAAAACTGGTGAAAGCTGATTGCCGTGGCAATGGTGCAGATGAAAAAAAACATGATGGTCTTTGCACCACGCTTCATGATGACTGTTTCATTAGATCCTTCAGGCATCTCGTCCGGTATGCCAAAATGCATGATGCCCGCCGGTATCAGGTAGCTCACTACGGAGGGGACGAACAAAAGGAGGAAGGTCCAGAAATCCACCAACCCCTTCTGCCAAACCATGAGAGTGGTAATGTCGCCGAAAGGGCTGAAAGCTCCACCCGCATTGGCCGCTACCACGATATTGATACACGCCAAGCCTACGAACTTGTGGTGATCCGCCCCTACCGCCATCACCACGGCGCACATCAACAGGGCCGTGGTAAGGTTGTCCGCCACCGGTGAGATGAAAAATGCCAGCGTACCGGTAATCCAGAACAGTTTGCGAAAGCCGAAGCCTTTTCTTACAAGCCAAGCCCGAAGCGACTCGAACACAAGCCTTTCCTGCAATGCGTTTATATAGGTCATGGCCACCAGCAGAAACAAGAGCAGTTCGGCATATTCTAAAAGGTTGTGCTCAATTGCCACTTCCACCTCGTGCGCCATCCCTTGCGAACCGTATGTGACCGCGATGAGGCCCCATATAATTCCCGATGCCAGAATCACAGGCTTGCTTTTTCTAAGGTGGGTAAATTCTTCCGCCATTACAAAGAGGTAAGCGAAAAGAAAAATTCCCAAGCATGCATAACCCACCCAGTGTCCCGTCAGGTCGATATGCTTTCCGCCTTCGGAGGCCAAAACCATACCGGGAAAGAGAACAACTGAAAAAAGCGCCATTATGAATAGAGAAAGCTGTTTACTCATAAATCTCCCACATTTCTAATAAAATTGTAAATCTATCAGAACCCCTTCAAAAAATCAAATTTTTCAGGTATTTAAATCCCAATCGGTTTTCTTTTTTTCTCATGCAACAGGGTAGTCACCAGTTCCACCGTGTCCAAAGTTTTGACTTTCCATGGTGATATTGATAAAGTCGGGAAGATTATATAGAATGTAGCAATATTAATCATCATTTAGATAAAGGGGGCTGAGATGCCAAAGAAGATAACGCCTTATATCACAAAAGATGTAGTTAGTCTTGATGAGAACAAAACCGTTCTGGATGCAGCCATGGAGATGAAGGTAAGATATATCGGCTCCATTGTTGTAACCGGCGAATCGGGAGTGGTGGGTATTTTCACGGAACGTGATGTCACAATGAAGGTTGTAGGTAAGGGAAAAGACCCGGATCTTTTACTCCTGAAAGATTATGTAGATAAAGATCCGGTGACGGTACGCCCTGATGAAAAATGTAGCGCGTGCCTGGAGCTAATGAAGGAACATAGGTGCAGGCATTTGATGGTAAAAGATGGCGACCAGTTTGTCGGAATCGTTACTATCCGGGGTATCATACAATTGATGTTGGGAGAGAAGGAAGAGCTGATCGGCCACCTGGAGAAATACATTACCGGGTCGCTTTGAGCCTGCCATGGTTTAGCCTTCTTGAGCAATAAGTAATGAAAGTAAAATGCGCGATCTGTAAAACCGAGGTAGAGGAAGGTACCGGCTGTGAACTTTGCGGCGTGGCCGTTTGCTCCAGCCATTCCGATGTCCATGACGACTACCACATGTGCGATTATTGCCTCGGAAGGGACTCTGCCTTTCGTGACCGGGATGGAGGGGATTTTGCCGGAACGGAGATGTAACCAGCAAAACAAATATAGGTTTTTTTGTAGAAGACTCTTTTTTTTCACTCCCTGCCCCTTTAGCCATCATTCTGATGGCAAATAAACCCGTCTATGCTTTTTTAGGCTATTTGCTTACGCTGCAACTTTTCAGCCCACCGCACTTCAAGCACTCCAATACAATTTTGCCCCTTAAAATACCATGAAAATTCATTTGCTTCGATAGGGGTTCAGGAAAAGAATGGGAACTTGCTTTTACCGCCCCTTTTACGCATAATACCCTTATATTACTTAATGATAAGCCAATTCCCAACCCTAAGTTAGGAGGCCTTTTCGCGTGGCTTCAGCTCCTCAAAGTTCCAAACAATCTTCCTTCAAACAAACCATCAGTAAGGGCATGGCCGCCAAGAGCAAACTTGGTGAAATGCTCCGAAAAGAAGGCCAAATAACCAAGGATCAACTCGATGAAGCATTAGCCATCCATAAAAAAACGGAGGCCCCTTTAGTGCGGGCTCTGGTGAGTCTTGATTACATGGACGCGGAAGGCATTGTCAATTTTCTTAGCCGCCAGCTCAACCTTCCCGTTCTCAAAATAGCCGATTTGATGATCAACCCGGATACCATCGGCCTGCTGCCTTACGAAGATGCCAAAAAACATATGGCCTTTCCGGTGAAGGTGGCCAACAAGGTGTTGACCCTGGCCACCATTGATCCAACCAATACGGATATCGCGGAAGAGATCAACAATATTACGAAACTCTCCATCAAAAGTGTTGTCACTACGGAAAAAGACATTGCCGATGCCTACAAAAAATATTACAACATCAGCCTGGAGGAATATCAGGCTTTTTTCAAAAAGATAGGCGAGGAACAGGATGAGGGTGGAGTTGAAATAAAAGAAATTGACGATATCGGTTCCCTGGTTTCGGAGGCCGCCGATGAAGTAGTGGTGGACACCGATGAAGATGATATCAAGGATGAACTTAGCGCTGAAGCTGCTCCCATCATCAAACTGGTGAACGGCATCCTCACTAAGGCCATAAAGTTGGGAGTCAGTGATATTCACATCGAACCCTACGAAAAAAGTTTCCGGGTCAGGTACCGCCTGGACGGCACCTTGTTTGTTTCCCTCAACCTGCCCCTGCAAATCAAAAATGCCCTCATTTCCCGACTGAAGATCCTCGCCTCCCTGAACATCGCCGAGAGAAGGGTCCCCCAGGACGGCAGAATCAAACTGCGTCTGGGCAAGAAAAGAGCGGTGGATTTCCGTGTGTCCTGCCTGCCCACGCTTTTCGGAGAATCCATGGTTCTTCGTATTCTCGACAAGTCCAACCTTAACGTAGACCTGGGTAAATTGGGATTTTCACCGGAAAACTACGCGAGATTCGACAAAGCCATCAAAAATCCTTTCGGCCTTGTTTTGGTAACCGGCCCAACGGGAAGCGGAAAGACCACGACGCTTTACTCCGCCATCAACTCTCTGAATAGTGTTGACACCAAGATATTGACTGCGGAAGACCCGGTGGAATTCAACTTTCCCGGCATCAACCAGGTCCTGGTGAGAAATGAAGTGGGAATGTCCTTCGCCGCAGCCCTGAAGTCGTTTTTGAGGCAGGATCCGGAAATCATCCTGGTGGGTGAAATTCGGGATATGGAAACAGCCGAAATTGCCGTCAAGGCGGCCATGACGGGCCACTTAGTGTTCAGTACGCTTCATACCAACGATTGTCCTTCCACTGTTGGACGTATTTTGGATATCGGCATTCCGGGATATATGGTTGCCTCCGCATTGACCTGTATCCTGGCCCAACGTCTCCTCCGCAGAATATGCGTGGATTGTAAGGAAGAAGACCCAACCTGGGACGTCCAGCGAGATAAAGATAAATTAATCGAAATCGGTTTTTACGAGGACGACTTGGAAAACCTGAAGATCATGAGAGGTAAAGGCTGCCCGACTTGTAACGGCAAAGGCTACAAAGGCAGGGTGGCCTGTTATGAACTTATGATGGTTACGGAAGCCTTAAAACAGGCGATTACCGCACAACTGCCGGAGGACCAACTAAGAAAGGTGGCCATGAAGGAAGGGATGAGGACCCTTCGCCAAGACGCTGTTTTGAAGGTCAAGGAAGGGACCAGCACCATTGAGGAGGTGAATAGGAATACTGCCAATGTGAAAGAAGCCCTGCCGCAATATCTCCTCAACCCGGATGAGCTTACCTTTGATAATGGAGATACCATCATCAAAGAGGGAAACACCGACAACTGTTTTTATCAGCTCATCCAGGGATGTCTTACCATCAAAAAAGGTGGCGCTGTGGTTTCGGAAATTTCCCAGCCGGGTGAATATTTTGGTGAAATGAGCGCTTTGATGAGTAAGCCTCGGAACGCCACCATCCTTTCAAAGGGTAAAAGCAGGGTCAAAGCATTCCCTGGAGATAAATTGCGGGAGACCCTGGAGAATTATCCCGAAATTGCCTACAAGGTTATCACCTCCTGCTTGTTCCGCCTGAACGCGGCGGATAAAAGAATGACGGAACTAACCCGCAGGTTAGCCGCCCAAATGAAGTCGACGGCAAAAAAATAATTTATTAAGCACAAAAACTTTAATTCCCCCCAAAAACCCTCTTTGAGGAAAAAACAATGGAAGGAACCAAGGTAGTTATTGCAGACGATTCTCCTTTAATGCGCGCCTTGTTATCCAAGATTTTGAAAGAGCATAAAATCGAGGTTTTGGCTGAGGCAAAGGACGGAGAAGAGGCTGTGGCCATGTTCGAAAAGCACCAACCTCATTTGATGACCCTGGACATCGAGATGCCATTGAAAAGGGGAACAGAGGTACTGCAAGAGCTTCTCGAAAAGTATCCCGACGCCAATATTGTGATGGTCTCATCCGTTTCGGACGCCAAGGTTGTAATGAAATGCCTCAAAACAGGGGCAAAACGTTATATTATGAAACCTTTTGATGAACAAGCAGTTGTGGATGCAGTTCGGAAAGTCATTAAACAAAAACCGGAGACGTCGGAAGATATATAGAAAACGTTTAAAAGGATTGAAATTGGAATTTTTAAGAGAGTTAAATTGATACATTTTTTATTTTCAAACTTCCATGGATTAGAAATTCATGCCTGACGATTTTTCAGAATTTTTAGATATCTTTATCTCGGAAACCAAGGACGCCCTTGCGGCCATGGATAACGACTTGGTGAAACTGGAACATAATTCCAGAGACATGGAGCTTATCGAGTCGGTTTTTAGAAGGATGCACACCATAAAAGGCTCCGCCGGCCTTTTCCAGTTCAAAAGCCTCAAGGAAACCGCCCATAAGCTGGAAGATCTCATGGATTGGGTAAAAAACAATACCAAGGAAGTGACCATTGAGATTGTAGAGCTTCTTTTCGAGGGGATGGACCACCTTAAGGGAATTTTCAACGGTTTCCTGAAAGACCATGAGGTTAAAAATCAGGAAGGAAGAAAAACCGACAAGGATTTTCTCGAAAGACTGGAAAATTTTTTAAAACGGTTGGATTCCGGCATCGAGAGCTTGGATAGCTGCGCTTTGAGTTGCTATGAAGCCTTCGATAAAGTAAAAGACACCCTCCAACTGAATCCCCAATTTGCCGATATCATTCAACACCTGGAAAGCATGGGAAAATGTTTCAAAAAAACCGAGGAAGCCGTTCAGGAAAAAGAAGAAAAAGAGAAAAAAACCCTATGGCTTTTCAGAGGAAAAGATGTTACGGATAACTTTTCTTTTTGTCTTCATTTCCTGAAGAGATGCAAAAAGGAGGAGGAGACAAAAGAAGGGGAAGAACAAGAGTTTTTCGTTAAATTTAAAGGGTTGCTGGAAGCTCTG
>JAJDAS010000342.1 GCA_029261755.1 Nitrospinia bacterium | reverse complement strand
TCAACCAAAGAAATTTTCTAACTTTTGCCCTTTTAGGTAGGATCTTGACTCCAAAAACAGGACGCTGCTTAAAGTTAAAAAAAAATGATTAAATTTTAAGCATTTTTTTTTGTTACTAAAAAAAATCGCTCAATTTAGGTTATATTTAATTCCTGTAATTCGTGGTTAAAGTACTTACCCAATCTCAACCTGCAAATAGATGTCACCCTTCTCTCCTCCAAGCTTTGCCCTGGAGCCCTTTCCCTTAAGCCTTAACTGAGCACCGTCTTGAATGCCGGGAGGGATCTTGACGGTGAGATTCTCCTCTTCGCCGTCTACCTTAAAAGATAACGGCTTTTCCACCCCTTCCCTGGCTTCTTGAGGGGAGATTTGCAACCTTAAGGAAAGGTCGCCGTCTTTGTTAACTACGCTCCGATTCCCAAATAACTCCCTAAGCTTTCCGGTTAAAGATTTTTCACCTTCGAGCTTCTCTTCCTGAGTCTCTACGGAAGGTTGAGCCCCATCTTTGGCCTCCTTGTATTGTTTGTAAGTAGCGTGGGCCGTTTGGGCCATGCGAAAGAAGTTGTAAAGCTTGTACGCCTTGTTCAACGGACTGAATGCACTGAAGATTGCGCCCGCTACAAAGAGCCCTCCCTGGCGAAAAAAGATGCTCTCGAAAAAGGAAGGTCCGAACCGGACACCGGATTTGCCGAACTCTTTTCCTAACTCGTTGAAAATGCCGTACAGGTTGGGATTATTGAAGAGGTCCCGGAATATCTCTTCCTGGCTGTAGTGGAATTGAGGCTCGTCGTATTTCTGATTCGCGCCTGCGTATTGGATGAAGTCGTCGTATTTTCGCCGTTTTACCGGATCCATCAGAACCGCATACGCCTCCGTGATCTCCTTGAACTTTTCCTCCGCCCCTGGTTTGCCCGGATTACGGTCCGGGTGGTATTGCAGGGCCATGGCGCGATAGGACTTTTTGATCTCGTCGTCCCCGGCGTTCCTTGGAATTTCCAAAAGTTGGTAGTAGTCCTTCATGGCTTCAATGCACCTCTTTGCCCTTTAGTCGGTTAATGGTGTCGGATATGAAGTGGGAAACCCTGTCGATTTTCATAAGACGCAGGTACTTCCAAAAACGGGAGTCCTTGAAAAAAAGACACGCCCTGGACGTCTTAACCAGAAAGATATTCAGGTCGTTATCATCAATTTGAATACGCCCCATGGCATAGGCGGAACTGCTCCTCTTCGTAGGCGCCTGGCTGAAGATGGCCTGAAACCCTTCTTCCTTCAGCGATTTAGTCACCTGGGCGGAGGGCATACCCTCCTTAATCCCATAGTAAAGGACTTTGCTGTTGATTTCTTTTTCGCACTCAGCTTTGCCTGCTCTTGCCTCCTTAACGATCTCCTCCACCGGCTGCTCGGCAAGTTCCCCGCCTTTGCAACCGTAAAACCCTATTCCCATCCCGTTCTGCTCCAGTTCCCGAATTTGGTCCCAGTTCATGTGTTGAACCAGTCTGTGCTCGATCCTCTGGGTAATTCCTACAAATTCCGGACTAATAAAAAAGGTTGCCGGGAACCCATATTTTTTCAATAGGGGAAAAGCGAGGGTGTAAAGCTCCAGAAAACCGGAGTCGAAGGTAAGGGAAAAAGACTGGATTTTCAGCTTCTTTTCCCCTTTCATGTAGGCTACTATGTCATCCAGGGGGATGATGGGAAGGTTGTTAGCTGCGATGTACTGCAAGACCTCTTCAAAGCTTTCGTGGTATACCCAGGTGTCCAGAAAGTTTTCGGCATCATCGCAAACATTTTGAATTTGAATAACTGCGGCCTTGCGTTTGAAGTAACCCATTAAAATAAATCGGCTATACTTGTGGCAGGGTTCATTCCAGAAGTGACTACCTTCTTCGATGTTCAGTGTTGGATGTTCGATGTTCGACGTTCAACCCCTTAAGGCTTTTCCTTACTGATCCAAATCAAACTCCTTGTGCAGGGCTGCCACGGCCTTTTTCACATTGTCTTCCTTAACCACGCAGGTGATAGTGAGATCGGAGGTTCCGATCATGGCGATATTGACGTTCTCATTGGCAAGACATCGGAACATCTTGGCCGTAACGCCGGGAGTATCCACGATTCCCAGTCCAACGATGGAGACAGCCGCGTAGTCGGCGTCGTAAATAAGATCCTGTGCTCCTATCTCCGATGTTAATTCCTTCATAGGTTCCACGATCTTTGGCAGATCCGTTCTTGGAAAGGTGAAGGAGATGTCCGTTACCTCCTTATTGCCGCTGATGCTCTGGATCACCAGATTCAGGTTGACGTTTTTCTTTGCTACCGTCTCGAAGATCCTGGCGGCGATGCCGGGTTTGTCGGGGATTCCGACGATGGTCATTTTTGCTACGTTTAGATCGTGGGTGACGCCTCTCACCAGGGCTTCTTCCATTTTTCCTTCCTCCTTAATTCTGTTTTCCGCCATGACCCGGGTCCCTTCGTTTTCCGAGAAAGTGGAACGGGAATGGATGGTTACATTGTATCGCTTTGCCAGGGCTACGGATCGGAGGTAGAGAACCTTCGATCCCAGCTTGGCCATGGAAAGCATTTCATCATAGCCGATGTAGTTCCACTTTCGGGCCTTTGGAGCCACCCGTGGGTCCGCGCTGTAAATGCCGTCCACATCGGAGTAGATTTCACATTCTTTGGCATTGAGAACCGCCGCAAGTGCTACTGCGGTACTGTCGGACCCGCCTCTACCCAGGGTAGCCACGGCCTTTTGCTCCGTTACTCCCTGGAAACCCGCCACCACCACCACATTCCCTTCCCGGCAAAGATTCAGCAAAAGCTCCTTGCCCTGGATCTCCTTGATCTTGGCCTTGGTATGGCTGTCGTCGGTAATGAGTCCGATCTGCGCCCCGGACAAGGATATGGCTTTTTCGTTTTGGTGGTGGATGGCCATGGAGAGCAATGCGATTGTCTGGTGCTCCCCTGTAGAAAGAAGGCGGTCCATCTCCCGCTCGGAGGGCACGGGGGTCACCTGCTTTGCCAACTCGATGAGCCGGTCCGTGGTTTTCCCCATAGCGGAGACCACCACCACAACATCGTTCCCCTCCCGTTTGGTCTTAATGACCCTCTCGGCCACATGTTTTATCTTTTCGGGGTCGGCTACGGAGCTTCCCCCATATTTTTGTACAATTAACGCCATGATCAACCTCAAAAGTTAATGAAAAAAGAGTAAGGAGTAGGCAGTAGGAAGTAAGCAGTACGAAAGGGGAACGAGGGTTTTTCGTCCCTCTGTCCTTTGGTTGCGGCTCTGCCGCCCTCCGCGCTTCACTCCCTGCTTTTTACTGCTTACTCCCTACTCCTTACTACCCGCTCCTACCGTGCTTTAAAAAACCGCTGACCGGTTCCTCCTTTTCCTATGAGAGCTTTTACCTTGCCGTAACATTTTGGGCAATTGCCTGTATAGGCCGTGCTGTCCCGGTTGACATAAATCCTTCGGTAGACATTGCAGCACTCAAAATGGATCCCGATGAATTTTTTTTGCTTCTTTTGCATGGTTAAACGCTTAAAGCAGGTTCAAGGCATAAGGTTCAACGTTCAAAGGTTCAAGGTTAAAAGCATAAAAAAAATTGCATGTAAAAAGTTTGGGAATGAAACAAATTTCAAAAACGGCCTGTCCCGAGTCTTGGTCCTTAAACCCTGAACCGTGAATCCTGAGCCAGAAAACCTATGGTGGTCATTCCCCAAAAATCTGCACCACCACTTCCCTCTTCCGGGACCTGTTATCGAAATCCACCAACACCACCTGCTGCCACGTCCCCAAAAGCATCCTGCCCTGGGAAAATGGAACCGAAAAGGATGACCCCAGAAGAGCGGCCCTCACATGGGAAAAGCCGTTGCCATCTCCCCACCTGGCATCGTGATCGTAATGGATGTTGGTGGGAGCCAATTTCTCGATGGCCTTCTTCAGGTCGTTCACCGCCCCCGGTTCAAACTCGATACTGGTAATTCCCGCAGTGGACCCCGGCACAAAGACGCAAAGAATCCCCGCATGAAGCCCGGTGGATTGCAGGTCTTTTTCTATCTGATGCGTGATATCGTGGATATCGCACATCCCGCGTGTGCTTATGTGGAAAGTAGAGGTATGAACGGCCATGGGTTTACTTGGTTACTACTTAGGTTAAGCGTTCAGGGTTCAAGGTTCCAGGTTTAAAATCTTGAAATCCGAATCGCTTGAAGGATTTATGGCAAGCACAAGACGGTCAATCTCATCCCCCGGTCCATGGTCTTTGCCCTTTAACCGTGAACCCAGAACCATGAACCTTTTAACCTGAGCAATTACAAAAAATTGGTGGAAGGGAGGG
>JAJDAS010000341.1 GCA_029261755.1 Nitrospinia bacterium | reverse complement strand
TTTGATGCCTCGGTCCAGTCTTTTACTCAGGCATACAACCAGGCACTGTTGGCTATTTAATCTTTTTTTTATGAGGTGTACAAATGAAAAAAATGATCACTTTTTTACTGGCCTCTGGTTTTTTGCTGCTGGCTGTGCAGGCATCAGCACAGATCCCGGTTTTGATAAATTTCCAGGGAAAACTGACCGATCTGAATCAGGTGCCTACCAACGTGACTACCAATATGACTTTTTCCATCTATAACGACAAAAGCGTTGTTGATGGCATCTTGCTTTGGAAGGAAACCCATCCTGCCGTACAGATAAAGAACGGAATCTTTGACGTTGTTTTAGGCAGTGGAACGCCTGAAACCGGCACTCTTTCCGCCGCATTTACCGGCGCTAACTGTTGGCTGGAGGTTCAGGTTGGTGCGGATGTAGCCATGACTCCCCGCCAGCAAATGACCAGTGTGGGCTATAGCATCCATGCCGGTGCGGCGGATGATGTTCCGAATAAGGATATCACTCCAAAGTCCGTCAGCATTTTCAACGTTGG
This sequence comes from Nitrospinia bacterium, assembly GCA_029261755.1. Classification (GTDB taxonomy): domain Bacteria; phylum Nitrospinota; class Nitrospinia; order JACRGO01; family JACRGO01; genus JACRGO01. Next base: position 14,434 of record JAJDAS010000341.1, on the reverse strand, counting down.
AGAGGTCATTGATAGCAATGGGCAATGGGTTGGCGATCCCACCGGGTTAGTGGGACCAGAGGGTCCCCAGGGACCGGCGGGGGCAGATGGAGCACAGGGAGACACAGGACCAACTGGAGCAAAGGGAGAGAGAGGGCTTCAGGGGGCTCAGGGAACTCAGGGAGCAACCGGCCCACAAGGGCCTCAGGGTTCTGCAGGACCGCAAGGATCTTCAGGGGCTGGTTTTCCTGGATATATAAATGTTGGTCTTAACGTGTCGTCCGGCTATGGACAGCTGGCCGCAAGCAGTTACTATCCAAGCGTCACTTGTACCCCATTTCGCGGTATCGTTGTTGATTGCAAGGTAGGGAAAGATACACAAGGCCGAAATTATTACTTGGTAGCTGGAGGAGCGTATTGCGCTTACCCCGCTTTCTTGAGAGAAACTCGGCCGAGCTTGCATAATACTTGGCGTATAGCGTGTACTGTTCCAGGCTCTGGAGACAGACTGGATTTGGTAGCAGGAGCAGAGTTTATTGTGTCTCGGTAAAGCCGTTTAGGAATTAAAACAACCCGGCAATCTGGGCATCTCGGTTGCCGGGTTGCATCTTTCATTTTTTACAACTGAATTTGCGTATTCAGGATGACCTTTTGCGGCCTATTGGCCAGTTTTTTTGAGAACCAATACACATAAATCAAACCCATAACTGCTGCCTTTTTCTAAATTATCAATTCCCGACGTCTCTTTTACTTTTGAGTAATAAAAGAGACTTTTTAAAGCTGACATATTGTTAAAATCATGTCCTCCCTCCCAGGAACAATCATATTTAAAGCGGTTGTTCATTTTCCAATATTCAATTTTTTCCAATGACAAGCCGGATGGTTCTATCAGCCTTTCTGAAATAGCTTTGCTGTCATAAAGCCTTATCAGTCCCCAAAGTTCATTACTTCTTATTTCCTTATAGAAGCTATTAATTGGAAAAGTAAGCACTGCCGTGCCGTTTTTTTTGAGCACCCTTCCCATTTCCTTTATCATTTTCATGTCATCGTCTTCATGTTCTATGGAGCAAATGCAAGTTATTTTATCAAAATAATTTGATTCATATGTCAAAGCTTTTGCATCTTGTTTTTCGGTAATTAGCTTTCCTCTATTGTTCTTGACAACCGGCAATTCTTTGAACTCACCAATATCCACCTGAAATAAATCTATCGCGTTAACCTTGCACCCAAAAGATAGCAACCAGAACGGGAAAAAGATCAATCCTGTTCCACTTCCAATATCCAATATTCTTTCTTGCGGTTTAGGTTTCAAATATTTTATCGCCCTGGGATATTCAATATATTTCCCTATCCAAAAGTGTAATTGCTGTTTATTTTTAAAAGAAAGCCCTCCATGTTTCAACTTAAAAACCAACATTTGAAAAAGCTCTTTGCTCATGAAATAAGCAAGTATACAGACAAATACCTCTTTAATAGCACAACAAACTATTCTGCTAAGGTTATTATTATCGCGCTCATAGGCATCCAAAATTTTGATACTATCAGTGAAATGCTTATTTTCGATAAAGCCCATTCCTGATAATTGTTGTGATATTTCTTCAAAAAATGAGGTTGCATTAATAAAAAAAACCTGATCATCGTTCTCTGATGAAAGCGCTTGAGGGTTTTTTACCGGTTTCCCCAAGAATTGGGTGTCCCATTTTTGGGAGTTATTGTCAACAAAATAGGCAATGTCCAAGGGTACTTTTTGACAAAATGTGTGTGCAGCAGAACTGGTTCCAAAAACAATAATTTTTTTCGTTTTCTTTATTTTGCTAAGCAACTTTCTATAGTTCATTTTATCTCCATTATTTTAGTGATCATTATGTCTTCATTCATAGCTAATGCCTTACTCCCCGACCGCTTAAGGGTTTTCGGAATGAAGGTTTTAAAACGGTTGAGCGGCAGAGCCTAAAATATTACAAAATATCTTTTGTTAGACCCTTCCCAATTGATTAAATTAGATGAAAGTTTAAACATCTGTTACTGCCCAGGCTGAGGCTTAGAAAGGAAAAAAGACTTAAACCTAAATTTATTTTTCTTTAAAGTAATACCTGGAACCTAAATAACCCCTCTTAATGCCAATATCTTTTGCCAACACTTCCACGGTTTTTTTTCTTTTTGCCCTTACCTGGAAATTGTTTTTACCGTCCAAAGTTTCCCAACCGTGAGGGTCGTCGCGATTGCACACCTTATATTTTTCATAGTTTTCATAAACATCCGCCCCCTTCAAAATCTGACATTGTTCTAATACCTCTATGTTCGTGATATACGATGCATTTTTTTCGAGAAACTTTACCGTTTCTGCAAATTCTTTTTCCGTTTCCGTTGGGAATCCAACAATGATATTGATGCCCACCATGATTCCGGCATCATGGGTATCCTTGAACACCTGTTCCGCCAGCTTCATATGAAATCCTTTCCGCATATCACGAATAATACGATCCGAACCGCTTTCGAGACCATATAGTATGTAGGTATATCCGGCTTTCCGCATTTTCCGGAGAAGCTCCGGTGACATACCTTTCCTGATTCTTGCCTGACCGTTCAAAGTAATTTTGATACCCGATCTTATGATGAGTTCGCTGAAGCGGTCGAGGAAATCGAGATCCATATTGATGGTTTCATCCGAAAAGACGAAACCATTGATACCGTTATGATCGTAATGGTACCGGATTTCATCCAGTACATTTTCCGGACTACGAATACGGGTACCGGGAGTTCTCAAAGAATCGACGCAGAAAGAACAACGGTTCCAGGAACATCCCCTGGAAGCGCAGACCATCAGCCTTTCTTCCTGGGTAACCATGAATTTCTGCAGACATAAATCAGGGTATCTAGGAAATTGCAAGGAGTCTAAATGTTCGACGGGCAAAAAAGGCTGTATGGGTAAATCCCTATCGGGTAGGCATACCCCTGGTAGTTCCTTATCTTTGGAGCCATTGTTAAAAAAGTTCAGGAGTTCAGGGAGAGATCGTTCCCCTTCACCAATAACAAAGGCGTCCACCACATTAGGAAAGGTTTTGCACCCTTCCAGGGAATGAATCTCAAATCCCCCGAAAATGATTTTGGTGTCCGGCGAATAGGTTTTGATCCGTTCCGCCAGTTCCACGCTGAAAATTCTGGAAAACATGGAAACGGAAATACCTACATAGGGAATCTTTGCATCCGCGATCTTAACCGCAGAGGTATCTATAAAATCATCGAGAAATTCCAACACCCTTGCACTTTTTGGCGGATTCGACCAAAGCCCATAGTACCTTGGCTGCCAGAGTTCCTGAGTGGGCAGATCCAAATGTTGCAGGAGCATATTGTTCAAATCGAAGGTCTTAACTTTAAATCCTCTCTTTCTCAGTTCTTCATCCAGGTATCCAAGGCCCACATTGGGAAAACGAACCTCCCACGATGCAGGATTGACGAGCAGAATCTCACTATCCAGGTCAAGCTTTTCCAGGGACTCTTTAAAATCACAAAGATTTTTTTGTTTGAAGGAACGGAAGAGGGCATTAAAATCAATTACCGAAAGACAGGCATCTCCGTCAAACCCGCTTTTTTTCAAACGTGAGATAATTTCCCGATCATAGTCAGATATCACAATGATTCGGTCCAGGTTCAAACTCCCAATATTGCTTTCATGATATAGCGGGTAATCGAAGAAAAGATCTTTACCTTTTGCCTCCCGGTCGATAAATCCCACGAAGGAACGCTGTTCGGCTTGGAGAGATTCGGCAGGAGTCTGATGGAATTCGTGGTGGGCGAGCTCTCCCGTTCCAAAGATGGCATATCTGCAACCATGGGGAAGACTGCTGATAGCCGAATGGAGGAGGGAATTGGGGTTTTGCATTTCCGGGAATTTATCTTTCACTTATAAGGTGGGAATATAAAACCATATCAATAAACATACTTACCGATCAACCCGCTATCGAAAATCTTTTTTTGGTGCTCCAGCCTGCGAGCGTCCCGGTTGATTCGGTACACCCCTTCGCTATAGAGGTTATGGAACTCGTTATCCTCCAGTGAACTACAATTCACCTTTTGCGAAAAATAGGTGTAGTGGCCGTAGCTATATTTATCTGGGTCGAACCCTTCCTGAACTGCCAGGTCGAAGAGCGGCGTACCAGGATGCGGCCTAACCTGAAATACCCTGGGGAAATGGAGAAGGGATTTCTCCGCGAACCGCAGGGTATCCAACATCTCCTCTCTACTTTCAGTGGGGAATCCGATCATGAAAAAACCGAAGGTGATCACCCCCAGGTCCGTAGCAACCTTGATGTTCTCCACCAGCTTTTCAATGTTTAGATTTTTTTTGAGCATCTTTTGGAGTCGGCTGGAGGTGGTCTCCACCGCGAATGTCATGGAGTAACAGCCCGCTTCTTTCAGGGCCTCAATGGTTTCCCTGTCCAGGATATCCCCTCTCACCCCGTTAGGAAAGGAGATACTGAGGTCCCATTTTCGGGCTATAACACGTTCGCAGAACTCCAGGACCCTTTCCCTGTGCAGATTGAAGATATCGTCAATGATCTGAATCTCGCGAATTCCCAAATCATTCACCAGGAGTTCCAACTCCTCCAGGATGTTTGAAATGGACCTTAGCCTGATGGTTTTCCCATACAGGTTGTGGCAGTAGATGCAAAGGTAGGGGCATCCGCGTGAGGTGAAGATGGGAAAATATTTCTCGCTCTTTAAAAACGGTGCGTTGAAATTGAAGGAAGAGGAATAGTCGTCGATATTCACCAAATTCCAATCGGGAAAGGGCAAACGGTCCAGCTCCTTCGGCTGTCTTCCCTCTCCTGTGAATACAGGGCCGCCGTTCCCATTGTTCATTATAAACCCTTTAACCAGGGATACATCCTCTCCGCTGAAAATGGTGTCCAACAGGTCCACAAAGGTATACTCCGCTTCGTTCACCGCCACGTAATCCACCCCTTTTTGATTGGCCGCCTCCTTGGCATCGGAGGAGGCGTAAGGTCCGCCCAGGACCACCGGACAATCCGCCTTGTATTTTTTCACCATCTCCACAATTTCGAGGGTGCGGTGTGCTTCGCAGGTGAGGCTGCTGATGCCTACGAGATCCGGGGCGAGTTCCCGGAGTTTTTGTTCTAACTCTGCCAGATTCATCATCTCCACGCCGATGTCCAGGAGCTTCACATCATAGGGATATTTGCCCCATTTTTTCAGGCAGGAACTAAGGTACATGAGTCCAAGGGGCGGCATGATGGCGTCTTGATTCTGCGCCACTGTGCATCCTTTGGCACCGGGCATGGTGCTTCGGATCAACAATACTTTCGGTTTCACGTTAACCCTCCCGCCACCGGGGTGAGGATGAAGATCTCGTCACCTTCCTTGACCCCTGTTTTCATCTGATCCTGAAAGAGCGTATCCTTGCCGTTCACATAGATCTTGTAAAAGGATTTCAGGTTGCCTTCCATGTCGTAAAGGTGTTCCTTCAATGCCGGGAAATTTTCGTTCAGATTTTCCATTACCTCTCCTACGGTTTTTCCGGGAAGTTGAATACGGTCCACTCCTCCGATTAGTCTGGCAATGAGAGGTGGGACCAAGAGGTTTACCGCCATACGATGCTCCTTCTTAAAAATTGATGAATGGATGGATGGAAAAATCTGTTTAAAATAGGCAAAAACAGGGTAGCCAGAGGATAAAGTCTTTTGGGTATGAAGAGCAGCTTGAAAAGATCCATGTAGGCATCCGGAAAGTTTTCCCTTTCTATACAAAAGCCGGTGTCGGAACTCCTTTTAAAACCCCAACTATTTTTTGTGATGGGGCTTTCGGGAAAATGGAGTTCGATTTTCATGGCAATGGGTCCTTCAAACCGGAATATTTTCATCTCCGCACGTCTTTTTACGGCTCTTTGCGCCGCCTCAAAAAGCTCTTTTCTTTCCTTTCGGATGGTTTCCTCTCTTTTTTCTGCGGATTCCAAATCTTCCGGGTTTTTGGAACATGGGATCAACTCCGCCCAGGAGAAAATTGGTTCCAGTCTGTTCAATAAAACGGGATCACCGCTGATCAATCCCACCGGAGTCTTCATTGCTTCGCCCAGGACCCCGGCGAGGAGTTCCGCCTCCGAAACAGTTTTCCCATTCACCTCAATATTTTTCACATGCAGGTGGAAGGTATGGGGATAAAAGGCTCCGGGTGCGTCCTGGGAGACGTGCTGGGCAGCCAAAAAGGCCATGTCCATCTCTGGTTGATCACCGATTACCGGAATGGGTCGGATATGCTGCCCCATAACCGGTTTTACCGATTTTGGAAGCCGCTCCGGGAAGACATTGAAACCGCCTGCATGGTAATCCCGTAGGGTGATTTTTTTCGAGCCCGCCCTATGCGCCCCTTCCGCCAGGGCGCAAATATCCTCCGTCAGGCAAAGCTTCCCCCATTTTTCCCAACCTTCGGCGCCCACGGTGAAATGTTCCTGTTTGTATATACCGGAGGCCCCTTCCATATCCGCGAGAATGAAAAGGTTCATGTTTTACTCATTTTGTATGCGTTCACGGGCTTTTCCGTACGTGTTTAAATGGAGTACCGGAGTACTGGAAAAACCCAAGGCCAACGAACGTCCTGTTTAACATGGTGCATGCCAAGGCAAATAACTCGATTGCATTGGTAAACGAAAATCCCGGCCCCACCACTCCACCATTCCATTACTCCATTACTCCGTATTCCCGTACTCCCGTACTCCCGTATCCCTCTATGAATGGGATAGCAGCTTTCTTGCATTCGATAGCCATGTCCCGTGAACAGCTACAACCATTTTATAATAGGAGTTTTCGTGTTTCCAAATGAGGCGAGGGAGGAAGAGGCCAACGTCAAGTACAGAAACATAGGAGAGTGTAGGATATATTCACATTAAATCTTGACTACCAATGGCTTTTTTGTTATGTTTACCTGAAATTTCTGGGAACCGTGAAATCACTCGAATTACTTTCCATTTCCACTTTGTTTTTTTCTCTTTGGTATTTGCGGGACAACCGATCAAGCTTAACTGTCCCGGAATTTGAACCTTTCACCATTAATATAAAGAAGGAGGCATTATGAAACGTCTTATTATTCTTGTTTTGGCAGCATCTCTATTATTGGTTTCCCCGAAAGCGTGGGCAAGCAATGGGGCTCAAGTTATCGCTTATTCAGCTATCAGTGAAGGAATAGGTGGAGGGGGGACCGCATTTCCCCAAGACATCAGCGCTTTTATGCTCAATCCAGCAGGGTTATCCGACTTGCCCAATATGGTCAACTTCAACATGCTCCTTGCCTACCCTAAAACCGAAATGAATACCTCCGGCATTCCAGTGAACCCGCTCTTGGGAGTCAGTCTTGGCAACACGACCGCCGGGACCCAAACCAGCAACGAGGACGGCATATTTTTGCCCGAAGCCGGCTTTGTTCTCAAAACCCCTTGGCTGGACAATCGACTCACCGTTGGTTTCGCCTTGATGGCCGTAGCCGGCTTTACCCTTGATTATGATCAGTCTCGCTTAAACCCCTTGGTTTTGCCAAGCGGTGGATCCTATGACACACATACGCTCTATGGTGTTTACAAGCTGCTTCCGGCAGTGTCTTACAAAATAAATGACCAGTGGTCAGTGGGACTGACCCTGCACATTAATCGGACACAATTGGAGACCGACTCGGCCTTGGGGGCTTCCTCGGGTTTTGCTGCGACTGCGGGGAGGTCCCGCATGGATTTTGGCTGGGGGATCGGGGCAGGCCTTGGAGTTCTCTACAAACATTCCGATTTTATTTCTTTTGGCTTAAACTATATTTCCGAGCAATCCATAGAAAAATATGAACGTTACAGAGACCTCCTTCCGAACGGCTTAAATTTCCCCCAACAATTAAATTTCGGCATTGCTGTAAACCCCATGAGTAGTTTGACCCTGGTGGCGGATTTCAAATGGATCAATTGGAGCGGCGCTGAAGGCGGCTTCGGCACGTCCGTGGCAAATGGCGGCTTCGGATTTCAGGACCAGTATGTCGCTATGCTTGGAGCACAATGGGAGGCCACGGAAATGCTTACTCTGAGGGCGGGCTATAACTACGGCAGGTCATCCGTTCCTGACAACTCTCTCTTTGTGAGCGCCTTGGGCAGCACCATTGCGGAGCATCATATTTGCCTGGGACTGGGATTGCAGTTGACTGATTTGCTGAGAGTGGATATTTCCTATGTCAGAGTTCCTTCCAATAAAGTTATGGACAAATCTTCGGCCACTGGCGGTGCTTGGTCAAGACAGTCCGTGGATATGGGTAATGTAGAGGTTGGTCTCCGATTCTAAAAAAACATAGGGAGCGCATCCCCCGCAGCTTGCTGTGGGGTTAGCGAGCGAATAACAAACTAGAACTACTTCCTTTCACATGAGCGGCGAAAGAAGCATAAGAAAAAAATGTATAGTTTCTTAGGAGACACTACACGAGTTCGTTCGTCTGGTAGCCCTGCCTTGTTATATTCCACATAAATTTTCTGACAGAGGCGCTTTAAAAGTTAGAATCACTTCTGTTCCCTGTTTTTCGAGCCCCTTTTTCTCCGGCGTTGAAACAACCCTGATATTTCCCCCATAGGAAAGCATATACTTCTTTACCAGGGGCATGCCAAAGCCAGTTCCTCCTTCTCCGTTGGTTCCTGTCCGGTGCGTTTTTTTAGCTGGATTGAATAAAATTTTTATTAGTTTATCGGGAATGCCAATTCCCATATCTTTTATCCTAAGTTCCACGACCTCTTCTTTTTGTTCCGCTTTAATAAATATAGCTGATCCAGGGTAAGAAAACTTAATCGCATTTGTCAGTAAATTATTTATTACAGAATTTTCAAGTGATATTCTTTCAGTGATGATTTTTTGTCGCTCATGAATTTCAATTTCCAGTTTAATCCCTTTTTTTTCTAACTTTCCTGTGAGGGTTAAATTTGATCTTTTGATAACATCATTCAATATTACCGGTTCAAGCAGGGGTTTCAGTTTTTCTTCTTCCAGCGCCATGGAATTTCGGGTCAATTCGATAATATTCATGCAGTTATTCAATCCTGAGGCAATGAACGGGAAATAAGAACTGGAGTTGTCCGATTTCACATACTCTTCCTCTAATAGCTCCAAAAAACCTTTAGAGCAACTGATGGGATTCACCAAATCATGGCACAGAACATGGAGGAGTTCCTTCCTTTCGCTATTTTGTTTTTCTAAAATCTCTTTTGCCTCTTGAATCTCAAATGTTCTTTCATCCACTTTTCGCTCTAGATTGGCGTTTAAATATAGAAGCTCTTTCACAAGCTTTTCATTTAGTTGAATGTGTTTATAATAGTCAACAGCGCTCGAAATGGTGTCGTTGAGCTTTTTGGCTTCTCCCTCTTTGCTAATGTAACCAAAGGGCCTATAGTCGTTCATTACCTCGTAAGGATCTTTCAAATCCTGGTAGGCGGAATGAAAAATAATCGGGAGATTAGGGAATTTCTTTTTAATTTCTATAAAAGTCTGGAAGCCGTCTTTCCCCTGCATTTTAATATCCAATACCACCGCCGAAACTTCCTCATTCACCGCTTCAATTCCTTCTTCGCCACTTGAAGAAAAAATGAGTTGGTAATCGTTTTCCAATGCGTAACCGAGAGAGTCTCGAACGCTAGAGTCGTCGTCAACAATCAAAACAAGGTAGTATTTGCCATCGTGAGCTTCAATTTCTTTTTTTTTGGCCTCACGGAGGAGTTCCGTTTTATCCGCTTCGTCTTTAAAAAGATCGAATTCACCTTTTATCATATTTCGGTCTCCTATTTTATCTTATTTTAATGCCGACTGAATGCTATGTATTAGTTCTGAAATTGTATATTTTCCTTTAGTCAAATATCCAGCATGAGGCAAATTTTTTATCTCCTTCGCGTGGATATCCGTTCCGGGATAGGCGGAGTGAAAAATGATCTTCAAATCCGGATGGCCCTCTTTGAGCAACCGAAAGGCCTCCACCCCATCTTTATAAGCCATCTTAATATCGAGTAGGACGATAGGCAGGCTATTCTGGTGTAGGCCACCCTGCTGAATTTGATGATCCAATTTATGTTGCGCCTCTTCATAAGAGAGGCAAGGCAGTAACCTATAATGATCCTGAAGAATGTCGATTAACCCATCCAGGACATCCTGATTATCATCGATGATCATCACGGACGCCAGCCGCGAAGACTTTTGAGCCTTTTCCGATTCATCCGGCCCAAACAGCTGATTCAGACTAACATCTTCCATATCTAATACTCATGGTTAAATGGTGGTCGCTGGAAAACTAACTGTAAAGGCTGTTCCGCGATCCTTCTTACTCTCGACTTCAATAGCGCCGCCGTAAACCGAAACGATCTTCTTTGAAAAGCCTAATCCTAAACCTGTTCCCGTTTCCGGTTTGGTGGAAAAGAAAGCATCGTAAATCCTATGCAGGTTTTCCTCGGGAATCCCCACCCCATTATCTTTAACGCGGACTGTATAGGTAGAGTTGGTTTTCTCGCTTTTAACCTCAATTTTAAATTCCCCTTTCGGCTTATTTTGGGGATCGATAAGGGCGTCTTTCGCATTCAAAATTAAGTTATTAAAAACCATATGAAAATTAGTTTTATCCCCTTTGACTTTCCCACCTTCTCCTTGCAGGTTTAGTTGCACCTCGACCTTTAGTTCCTTGAAGTCGTCGCTATGTTCTTCCACAATGCTTTCAATCAATTGATCGAGATCGACCAACTTGGTTACTCCCGCTCCTTGAGCAATCTTGGAATAATCCATAATGAGTTGGGTAACCGATAAAGCTCTTGAGATGGACTTATAAATCAAATTAAAGCCATTCTCCATTCGCTCTTCGTTGCCATAAATGGCTTTCATAGAGGAGAGAATTGGCTGAAGTTTTTCCGGCTCTAGCTCATCTTTTAAGTCCAAGTACATCTCCTTCATTTTCCGGCTATTGATCAGGTTTAAACTTTCGCGAGGTTCGCTATCCAATCCCAGATTTTTACCGGCTACCAGTTTAGGCCCAACCAAAGCATTGCGTATTTCATGAGCGAAGCCTCCCGCCATTTGTTTTTCTGTTGTTTCTTTTTCTAACGCCAGAATTTGTTTATGCGCTTCCTTTAATTCCACAGTCCGTTGTTCAACCTTGTCTTCCAGGTTCGCGTAAAGACTGGCGTTTTCCAGGGAAATTGCGGTCTGAGACGATAAGAGATTGAGGACTTCCAACCGGTCCGATGTAAACGCGCCAGTGGTCAGATTATTTTCCAGGTAGAGAATCCCGCTCAGTTTGTTTTGATGAAGGATGGGAGCACATAATACCGACTTGGGTTTGTGGGCAATGATATAAGGATCTTTAGTAAAATGCCCCTCGCGCGTGGCGTCATCAAGCACCAACGATTCTTTAGTTTTTTCCACATAATGAATAATTGCCGGGGATAAAGGCAATTGCTCAGCCGCGCTTGAGTCAATCGAAATAGACTGCAAAACGGCGGTTTCTTGTTGATTTACAGATCCTTGCGCTTCAATTAGCCATTCACCGGCGCGGCCTTCCGCTTGATCCTCAAGCAAAATAAACCCATTTTGGGCGCCGGCGTTTTCAATCAACAGGCTCATCATTTTTTTCAAGAGTGTTGCCAGTACAATCTCGCCGGAAATAGCCTGAGAAACTTTTATCACGGACGCCAAGTCTAACGCTTCTGCGCCTTCTGACTCGCTTGTTGTGCCAGTAGAAATGACAGACCCTGCGGTTTTTGTACGGGCTGTATCCGTTACCCGGGCAAGTAACTGGGGATAGGTTTTCTCCAATTGTTCAACCTTACGTTTTGCGCCCCATCGATAGTAATGGTAATGCGCTTCCCGCATATAACCCACAGCCGCTTTCTCTTTCCCGTTCCCCAAATAAAATTTGCCCGCCAGTTCATTCGCCAGGGCCTCGTGACGAAGATACTCATTCTTATTCGCAGAATTGATTGCTAGATCATAACAGTTTGCAGCTTCTTGAAATTGACCGGAAATCCTGGCCCTTTCAGCTTCCATGATCAGCAGGAGATGGTAAAAATTGACGGGACCATGGTCCGCCCATCTTTTCATTTGTTTATGTTCCTTTTTCAAGCGTTTCAAAGCGCGCTTTTTCCCCTTGGAATTCATTGCCGGATAGTCGGCTGCTAAAGACAGGAAAGCGACAAAACATAACCTTGCTAACCATGGTGACGCCAAAAGAGATTGGACAGCCCCATCCGCTTCTTTGACATGGTTCAAAGCATGGGAATAATCCTCATAGGAAAAGCAAATTTCCGCTTTAATTACTTGATAAATTGCGATTCCCGTATAAAAATTTCTCTGTTTCATCTCTTCTAAACAAAGTGATTCATCGAAAGAAACGCCATTTATTGAACAAAGCTCATCCGTCAAATCACGATAATTCAAGCACGACTGTATATGCACAGTTGCTAAGTCCAATCCGTCCCGAGATTCACACTCTTGAACGATGGACAGATATTTCCGTTGTTCCGCACATGAGGTTTCCAAATCGAGTTTCGGGTCCCAGAAGACGCATTGTGAAGCGCCCCAAGCCAAATAAAATAAATCGCCTGACTGATATCCCGCTTCAATCCCTTTTTGCAGCCAGGGAGTCATCGTAGTCCAGTGTTTATTCCAGGAATGGACGAATAGGCTAAAGACATAGTTGACCCTGGATTTCAATTCGATATCCTGGAGACGTTCGTTTAGAGCTATGCCAAGTTTACCAAATTCGTACCCGGATTTTAAATCGCCCAGTGCCGCGCCTAGAAGCATTCCGTAAGTAACATATGCAAATGCCGATTCCGGACTATTCCCATGGCGCAAAGAGAGATTGAGCATTTTTAAAACAAGCACGGCGATTAGATTGTCGTTGCCAGTCAGGTATGCGGGAGCCCCCAATTCAGAGAGTAGTTTGATAGCGGTTTTTTTGGTGGGATCCGTAAGTTCTGGAGCGTCAATAAGGTTTGCGATCTCTCTCCTACCCAGGTTCCATTTCGCCAGCATAACCTCCTTGATAATGGCCAATTGACCTGGATTAAAGGATAGTTTTATTCCCAGGAGTTCCAATCCCTTGATCCCCGCCAGGATAGATTCTTCCAGTTTTCCTATCGTGGCGTACTGCCGTGATCGCATGGAAAAAATCTCGGCTTTTTCCAGGTCCGATCTTACCTGAGTCAGCATGATTTCAATTCGTTCTTCAGCCTCATCATATTTTCCCGTAAGATAAGCACACTGTGCATTTTCCATGCTCAAGGTAAAAGTGAGTTCGTATTGATTCTCCCATGGATTTTCGAAAAGCAGTTCTATTCCTGCATCCAGGTATTGTAACGCCGGTTGATAAGCCGTCGAATCCTTGGCTTTCATTCCGGCTTTATAATTTAACCGAGCCAGGTCTTCTATCTCTTGCTTATCTTTGATCAATTTTCTGCCTTCGTTCAAATGGCGGACAATATCAACTAGCCTCTTTTCTTGTTCTTCGCCGCTTGTATGTTTTTGGATCAACCGCCCAATAGACAGGTGGACTTCCTGTTTCTTGTCCTCGTCGATCAAGGCGTAAGCTGCTTGCTGAACACGGTCATGTTGAAATTTATAGCGTGGATTCAATATCAGTTCTTCATCCCCGGTCTTTAGACCAACGAATTTATAATTTTCATCCAGGGGAACGATCATTCCTTTTTTCAGCGTTTCCAGAAGTTTTTCATTGGTTTCTTCCATTGAATGCTCATAGATAATGGACAGGATATTCAGATCAAAGGTGTTGCCAATGCAAGCAGCCAGTTGAAGGACCTGTTGGGCGTCCTGGGAAAGTTTTCTCACGCTCGCGATCATAAATTCTACAACATTGCCGCTGATTTCGGCCTGCTGAATACTCTCCATGCTCCACTCCCACTTTCCCGTTTCAGCGCGAAAGGTGATGGAGCCCTCTTGATAGAGGTTTTTGAGCAACTCATTGACAAAAAAGGGATTGCCTTCTGTTTTTTGATGGAGGAGTTCTCCCAGGGTGTGAGTGTGTTTTGGATCGCTGTGCAAAGTATCTGCTACGATCTGATTAACGGAAAGCGCATCCAGGGGTTTCAAAAACAAACGTGGAAGGTTCCCTTTCGTTTTTTGAATTTGACCCAGTGACAAAAGAAGCGGATGCCCCTCACCCACCTCATTGCTCCGATATGCGCCAATAAATAACAAATAAGAAAGACCTTCAGCAACGACCAGTCTTTGAAGCAAATTCAGCGTGGGACCGTCACTCCATTGCAAATCATCCAGAAAAATGACCAAGGGATGATCTTTGTGGGCAAAGACTTTGACAAAATTGTGGAACACAATCTGAAAACGGTTCTGGGCTTCAGTGGGAGGAAGTTCTTGTACGGCCGGTTGTTTCCCGACAATCTTTTCCAGGTCCGGGACCAAATCAAGGATAAGTT